>DATJOQ010000415.1:0-16514 GCA_035506935.1 Binataceae bacterium (SeqCode)
CCGCTCTCGTCTGGCTAGGGCCGACGCAACGTATCGGCATCACAGCCTATTGTCTAAATCTATATCGCGGAGTTTCGCAAGCCACGCGATCTGGCAAGCTGAGGTCATCATGCAGCGCGCAGAATCCGCACCGCCACGGACGACTCTTTGCCGCGCAAACTTATCGTGCGGGCTTGAGCGTCGGGAAACAGATCAGCGATCGCGGCGTAAACCGGCTCATTGACCACCACTTCGCCAAGCGCCGCCTGCGATTGCATCCTCGACGCGGTATTTACGACATCGCCGAGCGCGGTGAAATCGACCGCGCCCTCGCCGCCGACGTTACCAACATACGCCACTCCCGAATTGACCGCGGCGCCGACCGGCAGCCACGGCTCGCCGGACGGCCCATAACCGAGCGCCTTCAGTAGCGCCACAGAAGCCTCGGCGGCGCGACGGCGATACTCAGAGCCGCAGATCCCCGGGATGAACAGAGCCATCACTTCGTCGCCGACCAGCTTGTCGATGATCGCGTCGTAACGGATAAGCACCTCGGTGGCGACGACATAGAAGCGATTCATCAGCGCGGCGAAGGCAGCCGGTGCCAATCGCTCGCCCAAAGAGGTCGAGCCGCGCACGTCGGCAAACATAACCGCGACATCGACTTCAAGCCCGCCGCGCGGGAGGTTCTCGCAACATTTCACACACAGATTAGGGTTCTTGCGCGATCGCGTGAAACCCAGCAGGGCAACCAATTTGCCGCCGATTCCGCCGAAAGGGTTGTGACAGAGTTTGCAGCGCGGAGGGCTAGGCAGGTGGCGGAAGATGCGATGGCATCTAAGCAGCGGGTGATGCCCCTCGACTAGTACTTTACGCCAGAGGGCCTCGGTCGCTGCTTGATCCTCGGCTGACATAGGACGCAGCTTTACTCATTCTGCATCGGCCCCGCAATCAACTCTGCGCCGACAATCTTTTCAAATCCGGCACCGGCCGGCCGATATCCGTCTCGACCGTCAGCGCCCGCTCGATCGCCACGGCCGCGCGCATCACGAACGCATCTCCGTGCCTGGGACCGACGAGCTGTAGGCCGAAAGGCAATCCACGGCTGTCAATGCCCGAGGGAATCGATATCGCCGGATGGCCGACCAGCGTAATCGCGAACGTCATCGCCACCCAATCGAAATAGCCTTCGAGCTCGCGGTCTCCGATTCGACGCGGAAACAGCTCATGCTTGGGCCATGGCCGAACCCCCATCGTGGGGCAGATCAGAAGATCGATGTCGTTAAAATATTCCTGAAAGCGGCGATAGATCGTGGTGTGATGGCGAAACGCCCAGCCCACATCCGCCATGTCATACAGCAAGGCGCGTTCGACGTTGCCGCTCACCAGCGGTCCCCACCATCCGGGCTCGCGCCGATGCTGCTCGAGATAGGTGCCGGAGAACAGCACTGCCCGCAGGATGTCGTAAGCGCGCTCGACGCCGTCGAAATCAGGAGGTTCGTCGCGCACCGACTTGAACCATCCGCGCATCGTCCGAGCCCTGTCGTGAAACAGCGCCTTCAGGTCGGCTTCGATTGGGGCGAAGCCGAGATCGGGAGTGATCGCGACGCGCACAGTGGAGAGATCGAGCGGTTGCAGCGGATGACCGTACTCCGAGCCGATCGGCGCGGAGTGTACATCGCGCGAATCGAAGCCCGCGATCGCGGAAAACAGCATCCAGGCATCGGCGACGTCGCGGCCCATCGGGCCCGACACCAGCAGATGTGAAAGACTCACCGCCGCGTCGTCGGAAGGCACACGTCCCGGGCTGGGGCGCAGACCGACCACGCCGCAAAACGAGGCGGGGATGCGCACGCTGCCGGCGTTATCGCTGCCGACCGCAAGCGGAGTCATACCAGTCGCCAGCGCCACCGCGGAACCGCCCGAAGAACCACCGCAGGTCAGCTCGGGCGCGAACGGATTGCCCGAAACGCCGTACACCGGGTTGATACTGTTGCCGCCCGCGCTCCACTCGGGAAGATTGGTCTTCGCAAACACGATCCCGCCGGCGCGTCGGATGCTCGCCACGATCGCTTCGTCGCGCGCGGGAACGTGATCACGAAAATGGGGCGAGCCGAAGGTGGTGGTAATGCCCTCGGTGCGCATGATGTCCTTGACCGCCACCGGCAATCCGTGAAGTAGCCCGAGCGGCTCGCCCTTTGTCACCGCGTCTTCGGCCGCGCGCGCTTCGCGATGCGCGCGCTCGACGTTCATCGCCACGATCGCATTGACCGGCGCGTTAACCTGTCCGACTCGTGCCAGGCAGGAATCGAGCAGCTCGACCGGGGAAAGCTGTCGCGCGCCAATCAGCCGCCGCGCTTCGACTGCGCTCAGATCGCATGGTTCCATGAGCTAACCTTTATCGATTATCGATCCAAGTCGGTGGCGCAATCTCGGCTTGTCTCAAGGGTTTTGATTTTTGTCCAGCGCGACGGGAGCGGGTTGTCTCAAAGACGCAGCTTCTATTGGCGCGCCCTGAGGGATTTGAACCCCCGACTTGCAGATCCGTAGTCTGCCGCTCTAATCCGCTGAGCTAAGGGCGCGCCGGAACCAACCACTTTTCTATATTACCGCGGCGTTCGCAAGCGGCACTTTCCCGGTTGGCAAATCCTCTTTTCGGCGTCGGGAACAATATGGCCGCCAGCCTCGCTCAATTCATCATAGACAGGGGTTGCTCGCACGGAATCACCACGCGAACCGTGGTGCCTTCGCGCACGCGGCTTTCGATCTTGAGCTTGCCACGATGCAGTTGCACGATGTGCTTTACGATAGCCAAGCCCAGACCGGTGCCACCCAGCTCGCGCGAGCGTGCGCGATCGACCCGATAGAAACGCTCCGTCAGCCGTGGAATATGCGCAGCGGGGATTCCTTCGCCCGTGTCGCTCACAGCCAACTCGATGGCGCTGGCGGAATCGCCGTCTTCCGCCAAACGCGCCAGCGCCGTCACGCGTCCGCCGCGAGGCGTGTATTTGATCGCGTTGTCGAGCAGATTCAGCATCAATTGAGACAGGCGGTCGTGGTCGGCCCACATCTCGGGCAGCCCGGATGCCGCGTCGACGCCGAGCGTAACGCCGTGCCTGGCAGCGGGCTCGCGCATCAGCTCGGTGGTCTCTTCGAGCAATTGCACCGAATTGACCGGCTCCAGCTTGAGCGGAGTCAATCCTCGCTCGAGATCCGAGAGCGTGAGCAGGTCATCCACCAATCGCGCCAGACGCCTGGCTTGGCGTTCGATAATGTCGAGGAAGCGACGCTGAGTCGTGGGGTCGTCGACGCCCTGCAACAAGGTTTCGGCGTATCCGCAAAGCGCGCTCAGCGGGGTGCGCACCTCGTGAGTGAGGTTAGCGACAAAATCGGCGCGCACGTTCTCGTAAGCCTTCAGATCGGTGATATCCGAAAACACCAGCACGCGCGCCGCAACCACGCCTTTAGCCACGCGCACGGGCGCGGCGTTGACCCGCACATGCCCCTGCCTGGGATGCGCAATCGCGACCTCGGCGCTCATCATCTGCGGGTCACTGGCGGCGGTCGAGCGCGCGACGAATTCCTGCAGGCGCGGGTCGCGGCACAGCTCGACGAAGTTGCGTCCGCGGTAATCGGCCTCGGGACTGAGCGCGAACAGCTCGCGCGCCGCGCCGTTCATCAGCACCACTTCACCGCCGCCCCCGGCCACCACCACGGCCTCGCGCATGCTGCGCAGGATAGCGTCGAGCTCGTCGCGCTGGTCGGCAGAAGCGTCGAGCGCGCGCAGCAGCTTTTCGACCGCGGCGAACAGATGCCGCTGCGCACCGTCGGTCGAGCGTTCAAGCGCCAGATATGTGGAAGTTCGATTGCCCTCCAGCGCCTGCGCCATCGCCTCCAGATCCTCCGAATGGCGCGCAGCGCTTTGCCCTGCGGTGATGAAAACGGTTAGTCCGCCCGCCAGGCTCAGGCCAATCCCGACGAGGATCCAGGGCAATGCCAAACTTCCGCTCGCGGCGACGACCAGCAGAAGCACGATCGGCGGGGCGATGCTGAGCACAATCCCCGCCGCGATCCGCGACAGCATGGCACTATCCGAGCGCTTCGGGGTCGAAGCGATAGCCGACGCCGCGAACCGTGAGGATCAATTCAGGATTGTTGTCGTCGCGCTCGATCTGGCGGCGCAAACGGCGGACGTGGACGTCGACCGTACGCGACTCGACGAAGGTGTCGCGGCCCCAGACGAGGTCCAGCAGTTGCTCGCGAGTATAGACGCGTCCGGGATGCTGGACGAAGAACTTCAGTAACTCGAACTCCCGCACGGAGAACTCCTGCGCGCGCCCCTCGACCGCTACCTGGTAGCCGCCGAAATCGACGCGCAACCGGCCGCGCTCGTAAACGCCTTCGGCGCGAGGTTCGGTCGCGGCGCGCGCCCTGCGCAGCAGGCCTTTTATCCGGGCGATTACCTCGCGCGGACTAAACGGCTTCACCACGTAATCGTCAGCGCCAAGCTCCAGGCCCAATATCCGATCCACCTCTTCGCCCTTGGCGGTCAGAATCAGGATCGGCATTGCCGCGGTTGCCGGTGTGCTGCGAAGCTTGCGGCACAGATCGAGGCCCGGCATGCCGGGCAGCATCAAATCCAGTATCATCAGCTCGGGCACGCGCCGCTCGATCAGCCTGAGCGCTTCGGCGCCGTCGGCTGCCTGGTCGACCGCGAAACCTTCCTGCTCGAGGTTGTAACGCAGCAGCTCGCGCACGTCGGGGTCATCCTCGACCACCATCACCGCGGTGCGTGGACCCATCCGCGAGGTATGGATCGCGGGATCGGTCACTGCTTGCTCTTGTCCATGTGGCGAATGGTCTTGCCCTTGACCATGAATACCACCATCTCGGCGACGTTCTTGGCGTGGTCGGCGATTCGTTCGAGGTTCTTGGAGATAAACAGGATCCTGGCGCCGCGGTTGATCGCATGCGGGTCTTCGGCCATGTAACTCAGCAGTTCGCGGAAAATCTCGCGGTTGAGCTTATCGACCTCGTCGTCGCGCTCCATCACCCGCTGGGCCAATTCACAGTCGCCCGCCAAAAAAGCGTCGAGGCTGTCCTTGACCATTGATTCCACGATGGCCGCGATACGAGGGATATCGACGTAGCGCCCGAAGATCGGCTCTTCGTTCAGCTCCAGCGTGCGCTCACAGATATTAACCGCAAGGTCGCCAATACGTTCCAGATCGTAGTCAATCTTGAGCCCGGTGGTGATAAACCGCAGGTCTCCCGCAGCAGGCTGCCTCAAGGCGAGCAGCCGTACACACATCGCCTCGATATCGATATCCATCCGGTTCACTTCGGCGTCAAGCGCGATCACTTCGCGCGCTTCGTCCGAGTTGCGGCTGACCATGGATTCGACCGCGTCGGTGATTTGGCGCTCGACCATTCCGCCCATCTTGAGCAGGCGCGTGCGCAGAGCGCGCAGTTCCTCCTCGTACTGGCGGTTGGTGTGTTGCGGCTGCGGTTCGGGCATGTTTGGCATCGGACTTAGCCGAAGCGGCCGGTTATATAATCCTCAGTTTCACGCCGGGCCGGATTGGTAAAAATCTGGTTAGTGTCACCGAACTCTATCAATTCGCCATTATAAAGAAAGGCTGTGTAATCCGAGGCGCGGGCCGCCTGCTGCATGTTGTGAGTCACGATCACGATCGTGTAACTCTCCCTTAACTCCAGCAGCAACTCTTCTATCCGCGCGCTTGAGATCGGATCGAGCGCCGAGCAGGGCTCATCGAGCAGCAGCACCTCGGGCTTGACCGCCAGCGCGCGCGCGATACACAGGCGCTGCTGCTGGCCGCCCGAAAGGCTGATGCCGGGCTGGCGGAGACTGTCTTTCACTTCTTCCCACAGCGCCGCCTGGCGCAGGCTGCGCTCGACTATCTCGGAACGCTGCGCACGATTCGGTACCAATCCGTTGAGCTTGAGTCCGGCGGCGACATTTTCCTCTATCGACATAGTAGGAAACGGAGTAGGTCTTTGAAACACCATGCCGACCCGGCGCCGGATACCGACCGGGTCGACGCCGAGCGCGTAGATATCCTCGCCGTCGAGCTCCACTTCGCCCTCGACCCGCGCGCCGGGCGACACTTCGTGCATCCGGTTAAGGCATCGCACCAGAGTCGACTTGCCGCATCCCGAAGGGCCAATTATCGCGGTTATCTGGCATTCGGCGATCCCCAGCTCGACCTCGTTGACCGCGCGGAGCCGGCCGAAGAACGCGCTCAGGCGGCGCACGGTCATCTTGTCGGCCATGCCCTATCCTGAACTTGGCGTTCGCTTCCGGCAAGTAGCGAGAGCGCTCTAATTAACAAGCCGAATGAAATTTATGTCAGCGAATTATTTCGCGACCATCCATGTACGGGCGAATCACTTCGGGCACCACTATCGAGCCGTCCTCCTGCTGATAATTCTCGAGCACGGCGATCAGCGTGCGCGGCAGACCCAGCCCGGAGCCGTTGAGCGTGTGCGCGATCTCGGGCTTGCCGCCCTTTTCGGCGCGAAAGCGGATTTGCGCGCGCCGCGCCTGAAAATCCCAGCAATTGGAGCACGAGCTGACTTCCAGCCATTCACCGCATCCCGGCGCCCACATCTCGACGTCGTACTTGGCTGCCGCGGCGAAGCCGAGATCGCCGGTGCACATCTGGATTACGCGGAAGGGAATCTTGAGCCGCCGGCATATCTCGCAAGCGTTCTCGACCAGCTTGAGCAGCTCGTCATCGGAGGTTTCCGGCCGCACCACCTTGACCATCTCGACCTTGTCGAACTGATGGCCGCGCTTGATTCCGCGCACGTCGCGGCCGGCCGACATTTTCTCGCGCCGAAAGCACGGCGTATAGGCGGTGAGATAGATCGGTAAGCGCTCGCCGTCGATAATCTCGCGCGCGTAGAGATTGGTCAGCGGCACCTCGGCGGTCGGTATAAACCAGTAGTCCTCCTCGATATCGCGATACATCGTGTCGCGAAACTTAGGCAGATGCGCGGTGCCGAGCACCGCCGTACTGTTCACCATCAGCGGCGGCGCAATCTCCAGGTAGCCCTGCTCCTTGACCTTGATATCGAGCATCCAGGTGATGAGCGCGCGCTCGAGCCGAGCCGCCAGTCCGCTCAAAATGTAGAATCGGGTGCCGGCGAGCTTCACGCCGCGATCGAAATCGATAAACCTCAGCTTCTCTGCCAGCTCCCAGTGCGGCAGTGGCTTGAACGAAAACTCGCGCAACTCGCCCTCGGTTTTCACGATGCGGTTTTCGCTTTCGCCCGCGCCCACCGGCACGAACGGTCGCGGCATGTTCGGCACCTCGAGCATCAGGGCTTCGAACTGATTTTCGATCTCGGTCAGTTCGCGCTCACCCGCGGCGATTTTTTCGCCCAGCTCGCGCATCCCGGCGCGCCGCGCTTCGCGCTCCTCCTGCTCCGCCTTGCCCAGTTCCTTGGATTGACGCGTACGCAGAGCTCGCATGTCGTCAAGCTGATGCTGCAGGCGGCGGCGGCTGCTGTCGACTTGCAGGATGCGGTCGACGCCTTCGGGCTCAAAACCGACCGACGCCAGCAAGCGTTTGACGGTGTTGGTATCTTCGCGAATTAACCTGATATCCAGCATTCAAAAAGCATCCTTCAGAATTTCCACCCGCCGATTGGAGCCGGCGCCTGCGATCGCCACCACGTCAAAGCGGATCGGCCGCGACTGCGCGCGGTTGCGATCGGCGAAGATCGACGCGGCACGTCGGAGATGGGCTTGCTTGCGCTGATCCACCGCTTCCTGCGGAGCTCCTGCAGCGGCGCCGAGCCGAGTCTTCACCTCAACGAATACCAGCGTCTCTCCGTCCATCGCCACCAGGTCGATTTCGGCTCCGGCCGCACGAAAATTGCGCGATACGATTCGATAGCCGCTGCGTCTGAGATGGCGCGCGGCGATTCGTTCGCCGTGCGCACCGAGCCTGGTTCGCGGGTTCGACGATCCCGTGCCCGCTGCATCGCCTGTCAGCCAGGCAATTAGCCGCTTCAGCATTCGATCCCCCCTTGGTATGCAGCTTCTATATATACAGCGCGTTGCCGCCAGGAAACGAGCCCGCGCACAGCATGGCTGACTGGCGGCGCGGCGCTATGGTAGCATCGCGGTCGATGGCGCAACAGAAGATCAGTCTGGAGCAGGTTCGTCACGTCGCGCGGCTGGCGCGGCTCGAACTGACTGCGGTGGAAGAAGAACGATTACAGGCCGACTTGAGCGCGATTCTCGATCACGTCGCTCAGCTCGACGAGCTCGATACCAGCGCGGTCGAGCCTACCGCCCAAGTCGGCGAGCCGGGCACTCCGTTTCGCGACGACGTGGTGACGAATCGTCCTGCGCCCGAGGATATTCTTGCCAACGCGCCGGCGCGCGAAGGCACGCTGTTCAAGGTACCCAAGATTATCGAATAGGGGGTCGAGTCCGCCTGATTCCCGAATCAGCTCACCACGGCTGAGCTGACCAGATCGGACAATCGCTGGAAGCGATCGACGCTGCGCGTTTCCTCGAGCAGCCCGGCGGTCAGACAGACGAAGGTCAAGGCACGCTCCGGATCGACCCAGAACATGGTCGAGCCTGCGCCGATCGAGCCGAAGGTGCCCGGCGAATTCAGGTTGCCGAACCAGTGCGGAAAAATTCCGCTGCCACGCAGGAAGAAGGTCAATCCGATAAAGGCCGGAAATTCGTCCCATCCGCGCATCTCGAGCGCGTAATCCCACAGGCTGTTGCGGCGCGTACCGGTGTGGACGGTGGTCGCCAGTCGAATGATGGCCGGCGAAAGGATGCGCACGCCGTCGAGCTCGCCGCCTCGACGCAGCGCTTCGGCGAAGCGAAACAGATCGGACGCGGTGGAAAACGCGCCGGCGCCGGGAACTTCGGAATCTTCCTGCACGATCATGTTGAACGCTTCGAGCATCTCGGGCGGGAAGAGGCCGTCGCTGCGATCACGCACCACCACGGGAACTTTGCGCGGCGCGAGGTCCTTGCGCATCCCGAGCGCGGTATCTTTCATTCCCAGTGGCTCTAGCAGGTCACCCGCCAGGATATCGCGGAACCGCCGCGACCCGCCGTCAATCCTGCGCACGACCTCGGCCAGCACTGCGTGCGCGATAATCGCGCTGTAGGCGACTTTTTCGCCCGGCACCGCCTCGACTCCCATCTGGCAAATGGCTGCGATCATCGCCTCTTGATTGCCGATCAATTCAGGCGGAATCGGCGGCAGGCCGGCGCCCAGGCCGCCGGTATGAGACATCAGTTGCGCGATCGTGACGCGTGCCTTGCCCTTGCCTGCGAATTCCGGAATCACGTCGGCGATTCTTGTGGTCAGCGACAACTCTCCGCGGTCGATGCGCGTCAGAACCGCGGCCGCGGTCAGCGCCTTGGTGATCGAAAAGATAAAGAAGACGTCGTCGGTGCGCGCCACTCGGCCGCTGCTGCGTTCGGCGAAGCCGATCGCTTCGTGCATCGCGACCTTGCCGTCGCGCGCGACGACAAACACCGCGCCGTCGTATTTTTCTTTGGCGATATCGTCCTTGATAGCCGCGCTCAGCCGTTCGAGCCGGGTCGCGTCCAAGCCAACTTCTGCCGGTTTCGCGGTTTTCATTCGGATATCTCCCGGCGGAAAATTCTGCGCGCGCCTCGATCCAGCGCTTCCCCTTCACGGCGCTTTGAGGAATTCTATCGCTAACATCGCGAGCCGCATGATGTCCAGTTCGGACGGGTCGGCGGCGCTTGAGCACAAGTTCAGTCACGCTGTGGAGGAATGACCTGTGAAAGTGAAAGCCGCAGTCGCGCACAAAGCTGCAGCGCCACTGGCGATCGAGACGGTCGAGCTCGAAGGCCCAAAGAAGGATGAGGTTCTAGTCGAGATCAAGGCAACCGGCGTATGCCATACCGACGCCTACACGCTCTCGGGCAGCGACCCCGAAGGATTGTTTCCGACTATCCTGGGCCATGAGGGCGCCGGAGTGGTGGTCGAAATCGGCCCGGGTGTGACATCCGTCAAACCCGGCGATCACGTTATTCCGCTGTACATCCCCGAATGCCGTCAGTGCAAATTTTGCCTCTCGGGCAAAACCAATCTGTGCCAGGCGATTCGCGAGACGCAAGGGCGTGGCGTGATGCCCGACGGCACCAGCCGCTTCTCGCTGGGCGGCAAGCCGCTCTACCACTACATGGGCACTTCGACCTTCTCGAATTTTACCGTGCTGCCGGAAATCGCCGTGGCCAAGGTGCGCGAGGACGCTCCGTTCGAGAAAATCTGTTACGTCGGATGCGGAGTGACCACTGGAATTGGCGCCGTGATCAACACCGCCAAGGTGCAGGCGGGCGATACGGTGGTGGTGTTCGGATTGGGCGGAATCGGATTGAACGTGATCCAGGGCGCGCGGCTGGTCGGCGCGCGCATGATCGTCGGAATCGATCTGAATCCGGCGCGGCGCGCGATCGGCGAGAAGTTCGGCATGACGCATTTTGTGAATCCCAAAGAGGTGCGCGGCGACCTGGTCCCCCATATTGTAGAGCTGACCGGCGGCGGCGCGGACTTCTCGTTCGAATGTATCGGCAACGTGAAGGTGATGCGCCAGGCGCTCGAATGCTGCCACAAGGGTTGGGGCACCAGCGTGATTATCGGCGTCGCCGGCGGGGGTGAAGAGATCGCCACGCGGCCCTTTCAGCTCGTCACCGGCCGCACCTGGAAGGGCACGGCCTTTGGCGGCGCCAAGAGCCGCCGCGACGTGCCGAAAATCGTCGACTGGTACATGGAGAAGAAGATCAATATCGATGACTTGATTACCAACGTGATGCCGCTCGATCAGATCAATCGGGCGTTCGACCTGATGCATGCCGGTGAATCGATTCGCAGCGTGGTGACCTTCTGATGAAACAAATCCGTCCGCTCCGCCTCTTGATGCTTTCCGTCGCGATCGTGTGCGCGGCGGTCATCGCTGTCCTCTCACCTGCGCACGCGCTCAATCCGGGCACCGCGCCCATCCTGCTACCCAATGGCGAGGAGACCAGCGGACAACTCGAATATCGGCAGTACTGCGCGAGTTGCCACGGAATGTCGGGCAAGGGCGACGGACCGGTCGCACAATCGCTGTCGAAATCGCCCGCTGACTTGACGCAATTGAGCAAGCAGCACGGCGGCAAATTTCCCGCCAAGATGGTTTCGCAGGCGATCGACGGCCGCAAGGGAATATCGGCTCACGGCAGTCGCGAGATGCCGGTGTGGGGCAACGTCTTCCGCCTGCGCGAAGACAGCCTAAACGGCGGCGGGCCGCCGTTGAGCGACGAGGAAATCAAGGCCCGGATCAAGCCGATCGTCGAATACGTCAAGTCGCTTCAGCAAAAATTGAAAATAAGGTTGGTTCTGCGCGGCGCGCGCGTGCAATGCGGCCTTCGAGCAGCTAGCCTTTTCGATCGCCGACTTATGACCTCAGAACTTCACAAGCTGACTATCAGCGAGGCACGCAACCAGCTTCGTGCGCGTGCGTTCTCCGCGGTCGACCTCACGCGCGCCTGCTTCGCTCGAATCGCCGCGGTTGAGCCCAAGCTTCACGCTTATCTGACGCTGTGCGAGAGCGAGGCGCTGGCGCAAGCTAAAGAGGCCGATATCCGGCTGGGCGCTGGAGATGCGCCGGCGCTGTGCGGGATTCCGCTCGGGATCAAAGACATCTTCGCCACACGCGGCGTGCGCACCACTTGCGCCTCGCGTATCCTGGAGAATTTCGTCCCGCCGTTCGACGCCACCGTGATCGCCAAGCTGCGCGCCGAGGGCGCGGTGTTCCTCGGCAAGACCAACATGGACGAGTTCGCGATGGGCTCGTCCACCGAGAATTCGGCCTTCGGTCCGACCGCGAATCCTTACGATCTGGCGCGCGTATCCGGCGGCTCGTCGGGCGGATCGGCAGCCGCGGTTGCGGCCGACGAATGCCTCGGCGCGCTCGGCACCGATACCGGCGGATCGATCCGCGAACCCGCGTCGTTCTGCGGCGTGGTCGGAATCAAGCCGACCTACAGCCGCGTCAGCCGCTACGGCGTGGTCGCCTACGCCTCGTCGCTCGATCAGGTCGGCCCCTTCGCCAAGACCGTGCGCGACGCCGCGATCATGCTGCGCGCGCTCGCGGGCGTCGACCCGAACGATTCGACCTGCTCTGCGCGTCCGGTGCCGGATTACGAGAAATCGCTGACCGGCGAAGTCAAAGGCATGCGCCTGGGCGTGCCCAAGGAATTCTTCGTCGACGGGATGGAGCGCGAGGTCGAAGAAGCGATTCGCGCCGCGATCAAGCAGCTCGAAGCGATGGGCGCGAGCGTGATCGAGATCTCGCTGCCGCATACCTCGTACGCGATCGGCGCCTATTACTTGATCGCAACCGCGGAAGCCAGCGCGAATCTCGCGCGCTATGACGGAATTCGCTATGGGCTCCGCGCGGAGGCCGCGAATCTTGCCGACGTTTACAATCTCAGCCGCGCGCAAGGATTCGGCGCCGAAGTGAAGCGGCGAATCATGCTCGGCACCTTCGCGCTCTCGACCGGCTACTACGACGCCTACTATCTGAAGGCGCAGAAGGTGCGCACGCTCATCCGGCGCGACTTCGAGCAGGCGTTCGAGCGATGCGACGCGATCGTGACGCCGACCGCACCGACCACAGCATTCAAGCTCGGCGAGAAAACCACCGATCCTCTGCAGATGTACCTGTCCGACATCTTCACGATTTCAGTCAATCTCGCCGGTCTGCCCGGGCTGGTAGTGCCGTGCGGTTACGACAAGCTCAATATGCCGATCGGTCTGCAGCTGATCGGTCCGCCGTTCGGCGAGGAAACCATCCTGCGAACCGGCGACGCCTATGAAAGTTCGGGCGCATTCAAACGCCGCTCGCCGCTGGTATGATGGAGATGTAGTCGCGCACGCGCGCGGTAAAGCAAATGACGACAGCATTCGAAAAATACGAAGCGGTAATCGGGCTCGAGGTTCATACCCATCTGCTGACCAACTCGAAGATTTTCTGCGGATGCTCGACCAGCTTCGGCGCGCCGCCCAATAACAACGTGTGTCCGGTTTGCTCCGGGATGCCGGGGGTGTTGCCGGTGTTCAATCGCCACGTGCTCGAGCTCGCGATTCGCGCGGGGCTCGCGGCGCATTGCGAAATCGCCGAGCATTCGATTTTCGCGCGCAAAAATTATTTCTATCCCGATCTGCCCAAGGGCTATCAGATTAGCCAGTACGAGCTGCCGCTATGCAAAGGCGGATACGTCGAGCTGCCGGCGAGCGACGGCGAGGCTTCGCGGCGCGTGAACCTGGTGCGGATCCATATCGAGGAAGACGCGGGCAAAAACCTGCATACCTACGATTCGAGTCTGGTCGACTTCAACCGCTCCGGTGTGCCGCTGTTGGAAATCGTGAGCGAGCCCGATATCCGCTCGCCGGAGGAAGCCGGCGCTTATCTGCGCGAGTTGCGCCAGATGCTGCGCTATCTCGACGTGTCGAACGCCAACATGGAGGAAGGGAGTTTCCGCTGCGACGCCAACGTGTCGGTGCGGCTCCGCGGCGTGACTGAGCTCGGCGTCAAGACCGAAGTCAAGAACATGAACTCCTTCAAGAACGTCGAGAAGGCGATCGCGCACGAGATCGAGCGTCAGATCGAGCTTCTCGAAAGCGGCGGGCGCGTGGTCCAGGAGACCCATCTGTGGGATCCCGATCGTGAAGAGACCCGTCCCATGCGCTCGAAAGAGTTCGCGCACGATTATCGTTACTTCCCCGAGCCCGATCTGCCGCCGCTCAAGGTTGAGCGCGAGCAAGTCGAAGAGGTGCGCGCGCATTTGCCGGAGCTTCCCGCGGCACGCCGCGCGCGCTACGCGAGCGAGTTCGGACTTTCGCCGTACGAAATCGACGTCCTGACGCAGGAGCGCGAGGTGTCGGATTACTTCGAGGACGTGATCAAAACTTCCGGCGTCTCCAATCGCAAAGCCGCCGCCAATTGGGTGATGACGGAAGTGCTTCGCGCCGTGCGCGAAAGCGCCAAGCCACTCGCCGACGCCGTGCCGAAAGCGACCGAGGTCGGCGCTCTACTCGCGATGGTCGAAACCAGCGCGATCAGTCTCAACGCCGCCAAGACCGCGTTCGTCGCGATGTGCAAGTCGGGCAAGAGCGCGTCCGCGACGGTCGCCGAGCTGGGGCTGGCGCAGGTTTCCGATGAAGGCGCGATAGCGGCGGCCTGCGACAGCGTGATCGCCGCGAATGCCGACAAGGTCGCCGAGTATCGCGGCGGGCGCGACAAGCTGTTCGGCTTCTTCGTCGGCGCGGTGATGAAAGCGATGGGCGGCAAGGCCAATCCCAAGATCATCAACGAGGCCCTCAAGCGCAAGCTCGCCGGCTGATTTTCAAGTTTCGAACCGAGACATTTCCTGCCGAACGACGCGTCGCATCCGTTTGCGCCGCTGCGCCCGAGTCGTCTAGTTTCTAGCAAAGCCTCGCGTCGTAATGGCTGGAGGGCGGTTATGGCAAGTGTAACGCAACTCGGCTACGTCGGTCTGAACGTCAGCGATATCGAACGATGGGAGCAGTTTGCGACTAACATCCTGGGATTCCAGAGCAACGGCGTCGCGCCGGATGGATCGCTGTCGCTGCGAATCGATGAGTACGACCGGCGCTTTATCCTGACGCCCGGCGACGCTGACGACCTCGCGCTTCTCGGATGGGAAGTTAGCAACGCGGAAGGGCTTCGCGCGCTGGCGGCGCAGCTCAAAGCCGCGGGTGTTGAAGTGCGTCCCGGGACCAGCGCGGAGGCTGAGGCGCGCCGCGTGGTCGAGCTGATCAAGTTCGTCGAACCGAGCGGCATCGCTTGCGAAGCTTTCTACGGGCCGCTGATGAGCTTCGAGCGGCCGTTCAATTCACCGCGTCCGATAACGGGATTCATTACCGGCGCGATGGGCCTCGGGCACGTTCTCTTCCTGGTCGACGATTACGATCGAAGCGTGGCGTTTTATCGCGACGCGCTCGGGATGAAGATCAGTGATTACATCCAGATGAAGACCGGCGAGAGCAGCCGCACGCTGGCCTTCTTCCACTGCAATCGGCGCCATCATACGGTGGCGTTCGCGAAGGGTGGAAATTCTGGCACCAAGCGGCTCAACCATTTCATGGTCCAGCTCAAGTCGGTCGACGACGTCGGCTCGACCTATTACTTATGCCAGGAGCGCGGCGTTCCGCTCGTGCGCACCCTGGGACGCCACAGCAACGATCACATGGTCTCCTTTTATATGCGCTCGCCGTCGGGCTTCGGGATCGAGTACGGATGGGGCGCGCGCGAAGTCGACGACAACACCTGGCAGGTGCAGCTGCATCATTCGACCAGCACCTGGGGCCATCTGCCGGCGACGAACTAGCGCGATAGAAAAACCTCAGGCGCAAAACCGCCCGCGAGCGATACTCACTTCGGCAGGTTGAGCACGCGATCGCCGATAATATTGCGCTGAATCTCGCTGGTGCCGCCGGCGATGGTGTACTGGCGCGAGCTCAGCAGACGGTTCAGCCATCGCGGCGAATCCGGCACCTTGCCGCTGGGCTCGGCCAATAGCGCGTAATTTCCCAGCATCTCGGTGGCGAACGACGCGATACGAAGTCCGAGCTCCGAAGCGAATACCTTAAGCACTGAGCCTTCGGGGCCAGGCGGCAGTCCCTTGAGCAGCCGCGTCAGACCGCGCATCCGGGTGTAATCGATCGCCTTGCACTCGATCGCGAACTGCGCGAGCTTCTGGCGCACCCACTCCTGCTCCGAGGCCGGGCGGCCGTCGATCTCGACGATTTTCGCGAGCGCGGCGAGGCGTTTGACCTGCGAGCTATGGCCGCTGCCGCCGGCGATTCCGCGCTCATGCATCAGGGTGGTCACCGCGACCTTCCATCCCTCGTTCTTCGGCCCGACCAGGTTGCTCTTCGGAATCCGCACGTCCTCGAAGAACACTTCGTTGAAATGGCGATGGCCGTTCATCGTCACCAGCGGACGCACGTCGACGCCTTTCGTCTTCATGTCGACCAGTACATAGCTGATGCCCTTGTGCTTGGGCGCGTCGGGATCGGTGCGCGCGAGCAGGAAAATCCAATCGGCGAAGTGCGCGCCGGTGGTCCATACCTTCTGGCCGTTGATCACGAAATCGTCGCCGACCTCGACCGCGCGGGTCTGCAGCGCGGCGAGATCGGAGCCGGCGCCCGGTTCCGAGTAACCCTGGCACCACACGTCGGCGCCGCTCAAAATCCGCGGCAGGAAGTGCTTCTTCTGCTCCTCAGTCCCCCATTGCATCACGGTCGGACCGCAGAGCGACAATCCCGAGTAGCCCGGCAGCACCGGCGCGCGCGCCCGAGCGTATTCCTCGTCGTAGATTAATCGCTCGATTAAGCTGACCGCGCGACCCCCGTATTCCCGCGGCCACGAGACACCGACCCATCCCGCCGCGTTCATCGTCGCCTGCCATTGCCGGCGGCGCTCGAACAGCT
>DATJOQ010000416.1:0-5355 GCA_035506935.1 Binataceae bacterium (SeqCode)
AGGTGCGCGTGGGACCGTGCGTCGCGGCAGTGGCATTTCGCTCGCCGCCCCTCCTGGCGAAGATTACGTCGACACTCGATCACCTCAGCAATGGTCGGCTGATTCTCGGTTTGGGCGCGGGATGGCAGCGCAGCGAATACGACGCCCACAACTATCCATACCCCTCTAACGCCGAGCGATTGGCGCAGTTGGGTGAAGCGATCAAAGTGATCAAGGCGATGTGGACGCAGGAAGAGCCCACTTATCACGGCCGCTATTTCTCGATCGAGAAGGCGTACAACAATCCGCGTCCGATCCAGAAGCCGCATCCGCCGATCATGCTCGGCGGCTCGGGCAGCGGCCTGCTGAAGATTGCGGCGGCCGATGCCGACATCGTTAATTTCATTCCTCCGATATTCAACGGCAAGGATTTCCCCAACGATCCGCAAGCGGCGGTAGACTTCGACAACGCGGCGCTCAAGAAGCGTATCGCGATGCTGCAGCGATTCGCGCAAGAAGCCGGCCGCAACAGCGATCAGATCGAGCTGAGCGGACTGGTTATCGTGAATATGGCCAACGACAAGAGCCAGGCCGACGCTGTGGTACGCGAAACGGCCAAAAGCTTCAGCTTCCCGGACGAAGAAACCGCGCGGCGCGCGCCGGTTTTCCTGATGGGCACTCCGGACGAAGTGAAGCGTGAACTCCGCTGGCGGATAGAGGAGTTCGGCATCACCTACTACATGGTGGTTCCGATGTCAGATGAATCGCACCAGCTTTTCGTGCAGAGGGTGATGCCGGAGTTTGTGCGCAAGCGGAATTGACGTTCCTCATCCGCGTGGGACGAGCCAGGCCTTCCAAATTGGTGCCTGGAGTCTCCCAGGCGAAACTCCTGTCGAGGAGGAGCTCGTATGCTCGCAATCGACGCAGACAGCCATTTTCTCGAACCGTTGGATCTGTTTGAGCGGCGGATCGATGCGCGCTTTCGCGACCGCGCGTACAAGGTCGAAAGGGATCCGGGCACCGGCAAGCGGCGGCTCGTGGTTGATAACAAGCCATTGCGCCTGCTGGACGCCGATGAGCTGTTGAGCGCGGTCGCCGGGTTCGGACAAAAGGAAAGCGGTCACGACCTCAGCAGCTTCGATCGTGAGCTACCTGACAACGCCGGCTGGCAGGATATGGACCGGCGCATCGAATTTCTCGATCAGGCGGGTTTTGCCGCTCAGGTTATCTATCCGACGGTGGGTCTGATGTGGGAGTCCGCCGTAAAAGACCCCGCGCTAGCCGACGCGCTGTGCCGCGCTTACAACACGTGGGCGCTGGAAATCTGCGCTGCGCACAAGGACCGACTGATCCCGGCTGCGCATATCTCGATGCGCGATCCGGCGATGGCGGTGCGCGAGTTGAATCGCGTGGCCGCACTCGGATGCCATACGATTTTTGTCGCAGCCGCGCCCTGCGACGGCAGAAGCCTTGGCGATCAGATTTTTGATCCCATATGGGCCGCGGCGCAGGATCTCGACCTCGCAGTTGGATTGCATCTGGTGGGCCACAGCCGTTACGCCGGCAGCGAATATTACCGCGACCGCGATCCGGGTTTCATGTGGATTTCGATGAACATGATTCAGGACCCGCGGATGGCGCTGGCTACGATGGTGTACGACGGAGTGTTCGAACGCTTTCCACGGCTGCGAGTTGCGACGATCGAAGGAGCCTCCGGCTGGGTCGGCGAGTGGCTCGAACGGTTCGACTATCGCTACAAGTACATGAAACACACTTCGCGCATGAAGCGTCCTGCGAGCGAGTACTTCGCGCGCAACATATGGATTAGCGCCGATCCCGAGGAACGGATGCTGCCCTTGATGGTGCAGTTCGCGGGTGACGATAAATTCTTTATTGGATCAGACTATCCACATGCCGAAGGCTTTGTAGATCCGGTGCGCACCGCGCGCGAGCGGCTGGCATCGCTTCCGGCCGAGTCCGTGAACAAAGTGCTGTGCGTGAACGCTCGGAAGTTTTACCGTATCGATTAGACCCGCGCTTCATTACCTCTCGGCCTTGCGAAAGTCGAGAGCGCTTTAAAGCGTTCGGCGAGAACTACTTCAACGAGAACAGGTCGGCTTTGCCGGTTTTGATATCCACTGGCACCGAGGCGTGCTCGTGGATGATCTGCCACTTGCCGTTGATTCTTTGGTAAATCTCCGTCACTCGGATGTTCAATTCCATCTGCTCGCCGTCTTTGTCGGTGCCAGCGGACGTGTTCGATGACGTGCGCGCATCCGTAGGTGCCGTCGGTGTGGATATCCATATCGACCATCTTGTAGGTAATCGGTGAGTAGAGCGCTTCGTTTCGTTACGGCTAATACTCTTCCGCCAAGGCCTCCGGATTGGAAACCGCCGCATAAACCCCGTCGGGTCCGAGCGGTCGCGAGCCAGGCTTGCGTTCGAACGGAGAAACGAGGCCGAGGTTCTTGCCGTACTCGCGCATCGCCGGTATTACGTCGCGATTGATCAGCTCCAGGCATCGCTTGCGATCCTTCGCCGAAACCGGGCCGTCGAGCCAGAAGGAAAAAATCCCCGGGCGCAGGACTTCCAGGATCTTGCACAGCTTTGGAATCACGTTGTCGGGCGTGCCCGCGATCATCTGCATGTCCTTCAGGACTTTCGGATAACCGGAGTAGATACGGTTCTTGACCGCTTCTATCTGTTCCTCGGTTTCCTCGCCCGTGGTGGTAAACATGGGTTTTCCTGAAGTGTTGGGACCGGTCTCCAACTGAGCCAGACGCCGGGTCGCAGCTTTGGAATTATAACCCGGCGGGAACATCCACTCCGGACGCGCGAAATGAGCGAACGCGCCGCCGAACAGGAGGCGCTTACCCAACTCCTCCGCGCGCTCTTGATTGTCGCCGATCATAACCGGCTGCAGATAGCCGAAATTCTCCGGCCCCGCCTGATAGCCTTCTCGCGCAGCGGCTTCAGCGTAGAAGTGCCAGAGCTCCAAAGTCGGCTCGAGCTTGGTGGCGAGCGCGACGTAAGGGTAGCGTCGCTTGGCACACCAATAAGCCGTATCAGGGCTTATCAGACCCGGAATCCAGAACGGCGGATGCGGCTTTTGCAGAGGAAGCACCCACGGATTCACGTGTCGAAAATGGAGACGCTTGCCCTCGTGGCGGAACGGTCCCGGCGTGGTCCACGCATTGATGATGAAATCGACGCCTTCCTCAAACAGCTCGCGATTCAGCGCAGGGTTGGTGTTGTTGGCGAACTGCTCGCTGCCCGCGCCGCGCACCCATCCCGGCACCAGGCGTCCGCCGGAGATGAGGTCGATCATCGCAAGCTCTTCGGCCAGCCGCAGAGGATTTCCCACCGTCGCCACGGGATTGCCCAGCAGAACGATCTTGATGCGCTTGGTCTTGCCCGCGAGCACCGCGGCTTCGACGTCCATCACCGCGCCCAGACAAAACGGAGTGCCGTGATGCTCATTGAGCATCACGCCGTCGAAGTTCAGCAGCTCCTCATCGGTGTAGACCTTCTCGTCGAGGTACTGATTGATGAGTTTCGCGCCATGCTCGGCATCGAAGAACCGGTTAGGCGTGCCGTAGAAGCTTCGCTCCCTGATGACCTGGTTTTCGAGCAGGCGATATTTCTCAGGCTCGACCTCGGGATCGTAATGATAGGCGCGTTCGGTAAACCACATCATGTGCATGGCAATTGCTCCTCGGGGGCCGCTACGCGCCCAGAAAATTTCTCACTTCGCTGACGAATTCATCGGTCTTTTCAATCTCGGGGCGATGTCCACAATTCTCGAACATCACCAGCTTGGATCCGGCGATAGCCCGATAGTAGGTGTCGATCACCGAGCGTGGCACCACGCGGTCCTGACGCCCCCAAATCAACAGGACCGATTGATTCGCCACGCCTTCGAGCAGATGCGGCAGACTAGGATTATGAAAATAGGGCTCCCAGGCCACACGGGAGAATTCGGCGCGCGCGTCCTCCAGGAGTTCGTATTGCTCCGGAGTGTTCGGCTCGCCGTACAGGTTTGAAAACTCCGCGGTGGCGGACGGATCGAGCACGGTCGCTCTCAGGTAACTTTGCGCCGGCACCAGGAACAGGTCCATCAAGTCGCCCTTGCTGGCTTTGATTCCGCCCGGTGCCACCAGCACGCTGCGACGAAACTGGGCGGGGTAGTTCGCGATCATTTCAGCCGCGACCCAGCCGCCGAACGAAAACCCGATCACGTCAATATTTTCGAGGCCCTCTTCGCGCAGCATCCGCGCGTAAACGCACGCCAGGTCTCGTACGTTGTCCACCCACTCGATTCTTGGCGCCTTTCCGAAGCCGGGCGCCATCGGGATGAACAAAGTACGCTCCTTCGCCAACGCCCTCTGCCAATTGAACCAGCCGGGATAACCCAGCTCGTCGTGCAAGACCAGCAGCGGCTTTCCTCTGCCTCCGACGATCACCGGCAGATTGATTCCGGCGATCCGCACCGTTCTTTCGCTCCATTCCTGCGACGCCATTTGCTGCCCTCCGCTTCCTGGTCTCTAAATCGGGCTGCGAAATTCTTCCTCACTTCGCGAGGAAAATCCCCTGTCGTGTATCCAAGTTTACCGGCACCGAAGCGTGTACGTGAATGATCATCCACTTGCCGTTAACTTTGCGGTAGACGTCCGTCTCCCGCAGGTTGAGCTTGAACGGCTTCCCGTCGAGCGTCGTGCCCCTGATGTACTGGATCATGTGAGTGTATCCGAACTCGCCGTCGCTGGCAGATTGAAGGTCGCCCAGCTTGTAACTGATCGGCCCTTTCAGATTGTCGAGAAAATTTTTCCAATCCGCGCGAAACTGGTCCCATCCAAGATAGGCACGCGGCGGATACATATCGAAGACGAAGAGCTTATCGCCCGGCAGATAGTGGCTCATTATCGCGTCGAGATTACGCGCTTCGGCCGCGCTTGCGATACTTAACTGGATGGCGCGGATTTCAGACGCACCGTCAGCTTTCGCTGAGGTTGGCGCAATCAGGGCACACAACAGAGCTCCCATTGCTGATACGCACGCGTTTCGTGCCAGTGTGTTCATATCTGGCCGACCTCGTGTTTTGTGCAAAGCTCGTGCGGCTACGGGACCCCGTGCCCTCTTTCAAGCTTGCGCTTGCCACGCGGCTCAGTGGCGGCGAGCGGCCGGTAAGTCACTCCGGCGACGGCGCAGGGTGAGGTTCTGCGCGTCGCCGACGGTCAACTCAAAGTCACCCGGGACCCATTCAAGCTGGCTCGTAGCAAATGTTCTCGCGTCAAGTCAAATTCGCGCGGCGTGTTATGGCGCGGTCTATCGCTCCAGCCGCGCGGCCTTTGACGATTCCGGAGAGGCGATGCGCGC
>DATJOQ010000417.1:0-6328 GCA_035506935.1 Binataceae bacterium (SeqCode)
CTAAATCGCGGCGACTCGGTCGGCGCGAACCAGACCTGGCTCTCGATGTCGGAAAAAGACCGCGAGAAAACGATGCGCGGTGAAGGGCTCAGCTCCCAACCCTCCGCCAAAGCAATCGCGGCCGCGCTTCAGAACCATAAGCCGGGCGACACCACCCCGATCGTGATAGGTCCCGACTCCGGCGCGGGCGGATGGCAAAATCTGCCGCAACTGTTACGTGCCACGCCGGCTCCGCCGCAGAGCTCCGATACGCCAAAATAATCGATGATCATGTCTTATCGCCGCGCACTACAGATTTTTTTCCTGCTGGTCGCGATCGGACTAATCGTCGCATCGGTCGCCGGAGTCCCACTGACCTGGGACGGCGCTTTCTATTTTTTCTACACGCTCGACACCGGCCGGCCCTATATCATCCACGGACGAACCATCAACCTATTGCTCGAGCTGCCGCTGCTGGCCGCGAGCCGCTTCACCGAAAACCTCGCACCGCTGCGAGTGATCTTCTCCCTGTCCTACGGGTCGCTACCGATCGCCGGTCTAGCCGTCTCATGGTTGATCTGCCGCGATAAACGCCCCTCGCTTTTCATCTGGCCGGCGCTTTCGGGATGCGTCGCGATGCTGCCCGGACAAGCCGCCTTTTCCAGTGAGGCGATCATGACCGCGTGGCTGCTATGGCCGGTATTTCTGGCGGCGTTGATTGGTGTGCGGCGGACCTACCTGCCGTTCCTCGCGGCGTTGGCGATCGCAGCCTTCGTCGCGCATCCGATTTCCGCCGCCTTCTTCGGTTTCAGTGCGGTGGTCGCTGCTATCGCGAGTCTTATTTTGCCGGATCTCGGGCGCGAGCGGATGATGGGCGCGTTGGTTTTGGCCCTGATCGCTGTGGCGAGATTGCTGGTGCCGCTTTCCGAGTATGAGTCCGCCCGGTTGTCGTCCGCGATGCTGCTCGAGTCCTACCAGATCGCGGTGGCCGGTTTACCGGCAACGGCCTTGGTATTTAGTCTGGTTGCTGCCGCTTGTCTGTTGCTGGCGATTAGCGGATGGCTGGGCCCGGCCAAATCCTCGATGGTCAACTACGCCGCGAGCGCGCTTATTCTGGGCGCGGGAGTATTACTGGTCGGGTGGGCGATGGACGGGCGGCGATGGGCCTGGGCGCTGGCATACCGCTTCTGGACCTCGCCCATCTCGCTCACGTTCATGGCCGCAGCCGCTGCGGAAGTGCTGTTGTTCAGGTCACGTCCCGCTGAAGAGGAGCCAATACGCCAGCACGGCCGAATTCCGGCCCTCTTGGTCATCGGAGCGATCTTTCTAGCGGTTCTCTCGATCCAAAGCTTCGTGTGGGCGAAACTGACCGATAGGCTCGAGCGCACTGTGCAGCAGTCGCCAAGCGGATGTATCCCGCGTTTAGAGCTGTTCTGGACCCGGCGCACCCCGCTCGACCATTGGGGCACCGGTTCCTACGCCATCGATATTCAAGGACGCAAGCCGAAAACCCTGGTGCTCGATCGCAACGATTGCCGCGAGTTCGCGGCCAGCGGCGAGATGCATCTGAGCAAGCAATACGTGAGGGGCCGACAGGGCGGATGGTTCGACTTCAGCGACGTCCCCGCAACCGTGCTCTCGTGGGCGCAGCTAAAACCGTCGCCGCACCCATGACCGCCGTGACGCGCTTCGCAAATATGATGATTTAGGCGTTACTGAGAGCCTGTTGCGGTAGTCCCTAGGCTACTGGGGCGCTGGCAGAGGTCGCGCCGGGCTCTTCGTTCAAAGAATCTTTGAGCTGTTTGCCCGGCTTGAACTTGGCGGAGCGGCTGGCTGCGATCTGGATCGATTCTCCGGTCTTCGGGTTGCGCCCGACGCGGGGGCGGCGGCTCGAAACCGAGAAAGTGCCGAATCCGGAGATATTAACCCGCTCGCCCTGCCGAAGAGCGGCAACGATATCTTCCAGAACAATATTTATCGCTTTCTCGGCGTCGGACTTGTTCACGCCAAGTTTGTTCGACAGCCCCTCAATCAGCTCGGTCTTAGTCATGTTCCATCCTCAGCAACTACTTTGCGGACCTCGAAGCCCAAACTCAAGGGCCTCCGAGGCCTGTCCTCGAGGCCGCCAGGCGTTTACCGCCCGCGTCCTCAGGTCAGTTCGTGCGGGACGACCGGACCCGGTCCCTCGTCCTCGTCTTCGTCAGTTAGCTGGTCTTTATCCGGCAGTGCAGCCGGTGAGAACGGAACTTCGCTCGCGCCCACGCGTGATTTGAAAAAGCTCTCCGGATCGGACAGAACCAGCGCGCATCTGAGAACTTCATCCATATGTTCAACTTCGATCAGGGCGAGGTTCTTCAAAACCGCCGGTGGAATTTCTTCTACGTCTTTCTGGTTTTCCTTCGGGATCAGGACGGTCTTGATACCGCCGCGATGAGCCGCAAGCACCTTTTCCTTGAGTCCGCCGATAGGGAGCACGCGGCCACGGAGCGTAATCTCGCCAGTCATCGCCAAGTCGTTGCGCACCGGCACGCGGCATAGCGCCGAAACCAGCGCGGTCGCCAGCGTGATTCCCGCCGACGGCCCATCCTTCGGGATCGAACCTTCAGGAATATGTATATGGATATCCAGGTTGCGGTAAAAATCAGGCTCCAGCCCAAGCGAATCGGCACGCGAGCGCACGTACGACAAGGCGGCCTGCGCGCTCTCCTGCATCACGCCGCCCAACTGGCCGGTCACCGTCAGTTTGCCGCGCCCGCGAACTATAGTCACTTCGACGCCCAGCAACTCGCCGCCGAGTTCGGTCCACGCCAGACCGGTCGCGACGCCAATTTGAGGCTCGGTCTCGGCGAGGCCATAACGATGACGCCGTGGACCGAGATACTTCGCCACGCTCGATTGCGTGACCTTCACGTGGGCATTGCGGTCGGTCTTGATTACCTCCACCGCCACCTTGCGGCAGATCGCGGCAATCTCGCGCTCCAGGTTTCGCACGCCGGCTTCGCGCGTGTAATGGCGAATCAGCGACAGCAGGGCCTTGTCCGAGAACTCGATATTCTCTTCCTTGAGTCCGTTGGCCTCGCGCTGCTTTCTAATCAGGTATTTCTTCGCGATATTCAGCTTTTCGTTCTCGGTATAGCCCGGGATACGGATTATCTCCATCCGATCCTGCAGCGGCCGCGGTATCCGCTCGAGCGTGTTGGCAGTGGTAATGAACATCACCTTCGACAGGTCGTAGTCGACGTCGAGGTAATGGTCATTGAAGGTACAGTTCTGCTCGGGATCGAGTACCTCGAGCAGCGCCGCCGACGGATCGCCGCGGAAATCGGTCGACATCTTGTCGACCTCGTCCAGCAGGAATACCGGATTTCCCGAGCCGGCCTTGCGCATCGACTGGATAATCTTGCCGGGCAGCGCGCCGATATAGGTTCGGCGATGGCCGCGAATTTCGGCCTCGTCGCGCACCCCGCCCAGCGACACCCGCACGAACTTCCGTCCGGTCGAGCGCGCGATCGACTTGCCGAGCGAGGTCTTGCCGACTCCCGGCGGGCCCACCAGGCACATGATCGGCCCCTTCAGCTCGCCGACCAGGGTCTGCACCGCGAGGTATTCGAGGATACGCTGCTTGACCTTCTCGAGCCCGTAATGGTCCTCGTCGAGCACGCGTTCGGCTTCGGCGATATCGAGCTTGTCTTCGGTGTACTCGTACCAGGGCAGCGACAGGAACCAATCGAGGTAATTGCGCACCACGGTCGCCTCGGCCGACATCGGCGACATCATCTTGAGCTTCTTGATCTCGCGCTCGCATTTTTCGCGCGCCTCGGCCGACATCTTCTTCTGGCGCAGCTTCTCTTCCAATTCCTGGATCTCGTTCTTGAATTCGTCCTTCTCGCCCAGCTCCTTCTGGATCGCGCGCATCTGCTCGTTGAGGTAGTACTCCTTCTGGGTCTTCTCCATCTGCTTCTTGACCCGGGTACGGATGCGCTTTTCGACCTCGAGGATTTCCAGCTCGGATCGCATGTAGCCGAGGATCTTCTCAAGGCGCTCGGCCGGATTGGTGGATTCGAGCAGGGCCTGCTTGTCTTCGAGCTTGATTCCCAGATGACCGACCAGCTTGTCGGCCAGGTAACCTGGGTCGTCGATAGCGGCGACCGACGTTACCATCTCGGGCGGAACTTTCTTGTTAAGCCGCACGTAATTGTCGAAGGTCGAATTCACCGAGCGCATCAGCGCTTCCACTTCAGTCGTGCGCTCGCACACCTCGGCGACTTCTTCGACTTCGACCTGAAAGAACGGATTGTCGCTCACCCAGCGGAGGATTCGCGCGCGCTTCTTGCCTTCGAGCAACGCCTTGACCGTGCCGTCGGGCAGGCGCAGCAGCTGCACCACCACGCCCAGCGTCCCGGTGGTGTAGATGTCGTCGGGCCCCGGCTCAGAAACCTTGGCGTCTTTTTGCGCCGCGAGCAGGATCGGGCGCTTGCGCGCCTCGGCCTCCTCCAGCGCCTTTATCGACTTATGGCGGCCGACGAAGATCGGATAGACCTCGTGAGGAAAAACGATTAATTCCCGCAGCGGCAGAAGCGGAAACACGGCTGCGGCGGGGGCTTCTCGTTGGTCTTTTTTATCATTGCGAAAAAGCATTTTATGGTCTTCGCTCACTCGGATCAGGCTGTCTCGGCGGTTTTCTGGTACACCAGCAAGGGCGGCTCTTTCTGATTTACCACCTCCTCTGAGATCAGGACCTCCTTGATATTAGGTTGGGACGGAATGTCATACATCACGTCTAGCATGATGTTTTCCAGGATCGCACGCAGGCCGCGAGCACCCGATTTGCGCTTAAGCGCCTCACGCGAAATCGCCCGCAATGCTCCTTGAGTAAATTTAAGATGGACATTGTCCATGTCAAACATTTTTTGATACTGGCGCACCAACGCATTCTTCGGTTCGGTCAGGATTCGCACCAGCGCCTCTTCGTCGAGTTCAGAAAGCGTCGCGATTACCGGCAGACGCCCGACGAATTCCGGAATTAATCCAAATTTCAGCAGATCTTCCGGCTGAACCTCGACCAGCAACTCGGACATCGACTTCGGCGAGCGATGAGTCAGGTCCGCCCGAAAGCCCATCGTCTTGCCCGCGATACGCCGCCGTACCAGGTCGTCGAGTCCGACGAACGCGCCGCCGCAGATAAACAGGATGTTGGTGGTGTCGACCTGCAGGAATTCCTGCTGTGGATGCTTGCGGCCCCCTTTGGGAGGCACGCTTGCGGTGGTGCCTTCGATTATTTTTAGCAGCGCCTGCTGAACGCCCTCGCCCGATACGTCACGCGTAATCGACGGGTTGTCGCCCTTGCGCGCGATTTTGTCGATCTCATCGATGTAAACGATTCCGCGCTGGCATCGCTCTATATCATAGTCGGCGTTTTGCAAGAGCGACAAAATAATATTTTCGACGTCTTCCCCGACGTAGCCGGCCTCGGTCAGCGAGGTCGCGTCGGCGATCGTGAAGGGAACCTGTAGGAAGCGCGCCAGGGTTTGCGCCAGCAGCGTCTTGCCGACGCCGGTTGGTCCGATCAGCAGGATGTTCGATTTATGCAGCTCGACGTCGCCGGTGACCATCTGCGAGTCGATTCGCTTGTAGTGGTTGTGTACCGCGACCGAAAGAATCTTCTTGGCGCGATCCTGGCCGATTACGTACTGATCGAGCACGCGCTTGATCTCGGCCGGCTTGGGCACCGCCGAGGTCTGGCTGAAGGCCTCCTCACCGTCGGTTTCTTCCGCGATGATGTCGTTACATAGGTCAATGCATTCGTCGCAAATATATACGGTTGGGCCGGCGATCAGTTTGCGGACTTCGTCCTGGCTCTTGCCGCAAAATGAACAGACCAGATTGCCAGTACGATCGTCATGCTTGGCCATAGTGCCTCCCGCGTCTCACTTGGAAGGGCCGCGGCTAACGATTACCTCATCAATCAGCCCGTATTCAACCGCTTGCTCGGGGCTGAGGTACATGTCGCGCTCGGTATCCTTCTCGATCTTGCGCAGGCTCTGACCCGTATGCCTGACGAAGATGTTGTTAATCTCCTCGCGCATGCGCAAAATTTCACGCGCTTGAATATCGATGTCGCTGGCCTGCCCCTGCGCACCGCCCAGGGGTTGATGAATCATTATTCGCGAGTGCGGCAATCCATAGCGCCGACCCTTGTGACCCGCCGCCAGCAGCACCGCTCCCATGCTCGCCGCCTGCCCCAGGCACAGCGTCGAGACCGCGGGCTTGATGAACTGCATCGTGTCGTAGATCGCCATCCCGGCGGTTATCGAACCACCGGGTGAATTGATGTAGAAGCTGATCTCTT
>DATJOQ010000418.1:0-6451 GCA_035506935.1 Binataceae bacterium (SeqCode)
AAGAGCGCGATCGCGCTCGACGCCATCATCAATCAGCGCGGCCAGAACGTGCACTGTTTTTACGTCGCGATCGGACAGAAGCGCTCGACCGTGGCCCAGGTGGTGGAGAAGCTCAACCGTTTCGGCGCGATGGAATTCACCACCGTGGTCGCCGCGACCGCATCCGAGGCGGCGCCGCTTCAGTTCATCGCACCCTACACCGGGTGCGCGATGGGCGAACATTATCGCGACAGCAGCAAGCACGCGCTGGTGGTTTACGACGATCTTTCCAAGCACGCACAGGCCTATCGCCAATTGTCGTTGCTGCTGCGCCGCCCTCCCGGCCGCGAAGCCTATCCCGGCGACGTTTTCTATTTGCACTCGCGGCTGCTCGAGCGCGCAGCCAAGATGAGCGACGAATACGGCGCCGGCTCGCTTACCGCGCTGCCGATTATCGAGACTCAGGCCGGCGATATTTCCGCGTACATTCCTACCAACGTCATCTCGATTACCGACGGGCAGATCTTTCTCGAAACCGACCTGTTCAACTCGGGTATCCGACCCGCGGTCAACGCCGGACTTTCGGTCTCGCGCGTGGGCTACTCGGCGACGATCAAAGCGATGAAGCAGGTGGGCGGAACTCTCAAGCTGGATTTGGCGCAGTATCGTGAGATGGCGGCCTTCGCGCAGTTCGGTTCCGATCTCGACGCCGCCAGCCAGCGCCTGCTGCATCGCGGCGAGCGGCTGGTCGAGATGCTCAAGCAGGGACAATACGAGCCGCTGCCGGTCGAGAAGGAAGTGCTGATCGTGTTCGCGGCAACGCAGGGCTACCTCGACCATCTGGAAATCGCACAGGTGGGCCCGTTCGAACGCGAGCTCTATTCGTTTATCGAAGGTAAGCACGGCGACATGCTTGAAGAGATCAGGACGAAGCGCACCTTGGACGATGACCTGCGCAAGCGCATCATCGGCGCGCTAGACCAACTCAAGCAACAGTTCGAGGCCGCGCACGCCGACGCCAAAGCTTCCAAAGATCAAGCTAAAAACCAGGGGAAGGATCAGGCGAAGGATCAAGCAAAGGATCAGGCGAAGAATCAGGCGGCAGCCTGAAGCTAAGCCCGGGCAGGCTCGATGGCAACGCTGAAGGCGATTCGCCGGCGAATAACGTCGGTCCAATCGACTCAACAGATCACGCGCGCGATGAAACTGGTGTCGGCGGCGAAGCTGCGTCGCGCCCAGGAAGCGCTGTTGAATGCACGGCCGTACGTCGAGACGCTGGCGCGCGTAGCGGACTCGGTGCTCGCAGCCGAGCGGACCGCGCTGGCTTCGGCCGAAGGCGCCGCGCCCGTCGCGCTGGTTGTGGTGATCGGTTCCGACCGCGGACTCAACGGCGGTTACAACGCCAATCTAATTAGAACCGCCGAGGCTACCGCACGCGATTTGCACGGAGCCGGCCAGGAGCCGGGGCTGTTCGTGGTTGGCCGCAAAATCCTCGATCATTTCCGCCGCGTTCGCCTTAAGACTGCCGGCGAGCGCATCAACAACCTGCCGCGACTGGCAACCCTGGACCTGGCGCGTGATATCGGGGATCAGATGCTGGCGGAGTTCCGCAGTGGAAAAATCAGCGAGGCCGGGATCGTTTATAGCCGCTTCCGCTCCGCGCTTTCCCAAGTGCCAACCTACGAGCGGATTTTGCCTATCTCAAATCCTGAGCCTAAAGAGCAAGATGCGCCGGCGCAGCCGCTCGAATACCTGATCGAGCCAAGCCGTGCCGAACTGGTGCCGGTCGTGCTACAGAGCTATGTGCAATATGCCGTGTTTCACGCCTTGCTTGAGGCTGAAGCCAGTGAGCAGGCGGCGCGAATGACCGCGATGGACGCGGCTACCAACAACGCGAGCGATATGATTTCGTCGTTGACGCTGGAAATGAACCGCGCGCGGCAGGCCTCGATTACCCGCGAACTGATGGATATTGTGGGCGGCGCAGAAGCCTTGCGAGGCTGAACCCGCTACGGGACAGAAAGAATTTATTTTGCGCGAGTATCAATCATGAATGACGGAGCATCCGGTCACATTGCGCAGGTATTAGGCAACGTCGTCGATGTCGAGTTTCACGACGCCACTCTGCCTTCGATTCTCAACGCCATCCTGGTCGACAATCCGGCAATTGAAGGCAGCGACCATAAGATGGTGCTCGAAGTCGCGCAGCATCTTGGCGAGAACACCGTACGTTGCATCGCGATGGACGCTACCGAAGGCCTGGTGCGCGGGATGCCGGTGTTCGACAGCGGCGGGCCGATCAAGGTGCCGGTCGGCGCGGTAACCCTGGGGCGCCTGATGAACGTCACCGGGCAGCCGATCGACGAGGCCGGACCGATCAAGAGCGACCTCTCGATGCCAATCCATCGCGATCCGCCGACGTTTGCCGAGCAAGCGACCGAAGTCGAGATCTTCGAGACCGGAATCAAAGTTATCGATCTTATTTGCCCCTATTCGCGCGGCGGCAAGATTGGACTGTTCGGCGGCGCCGGAGTCGGCAAGACCGTGTCGATCATGGAGCTGATCAACAACGTCGCCAAGCAACACGGTGGCGTATCAGTGTTCGCCGGAGTGGGCGAGCGCTCGCGCGAGGGCAACGACCTCTATCTCGAGCTCAAGGAATCGGGCGTATTGTCCAAGACCGCGCTGGTCTACGGCCAGATGAACGAACCGCCGGGTGCGCGCGCCCGCGTCGCACTTTCGGGCGTGACCGTGGCCGAATATTTCCGCGACGAAGAAGGTAAAGACGTCCTGCTTTTTATCGACAACATTTTTCGCTTCGTCCAGGCCAACTCCGAGGTCTCGGCCTTGCTCGGCCGGATGCCGAGCGCGGTCGGATATCAGCCGACTCTCGGCACCGACGTCGGCGAATTACAGGAGCGTATCACCACCACCAAGAAAGGCGCGATCACCTCGGTTCAGGCAATCTACGTCCCGGCCGACGATTTGACTGACCCTGCACCGGCCACCACCTTCGCCCACCTCGACGCCACCACAGTGCTGGATCGAAAGCTGTTCGAGAAGGCGATCTATCCTTCGGTTGACCCGTTGGGTTCAACCTCGCGCATTTTGGATCCGCAGATCGTCGGCGCGGAACATTATGATGTCGCCCGCCAAGTGCAGGCGATTCTGCAGCGCTATAAAGACTTGCAAGATATCATCGCCATTCTCGGAATGGACGAGCTATCGCCCGAGGACAAGTTGGTCGTGGCGCGTGCGCGGCGGATCGAGCGCTTCCTTTCGCAGCCGATGCACGTGGCTGAGATGTTCACCAACATTCCGGGGGTGTATGTACCCCGCAAGGAAACCGTGCGCGGCTTTAAGGAAATCCTCGAAGGCAAGTGCGACGAGCTGCCTGAGCAGGCTTTTTACCTGGTCGGCACGATCGACGATGTGTGGAAGAAAGCCGAGAAGCTGGCGGCAAGCGACTAGCAATTTCGGCCGAGCAGCGTAATGGCGGAAACCTTTCCCTTCAAGCTGGTGACTCCGATCGGAATAGCCTTCGAGGATGAGGTGGAGTCGGTCACCGCGATGAATCCGCTCGGCGAGTTCGGCGTGCTGGCCGAGCACATCAACTATATTACTTCGCTGGTACCCTGCGTTTTGACCGTCAAACTCCCCGGCAGCCAGTATCGCTTTTTTGTCGTGCCGGACGGCTTGGCCGAAGTCAAAGACGGCATAATGACCGTGCTCGCGAGCGAGGCCATAGCTGCCGAACTGGTCGAGCGTGACGACGCGGCGGGAGAAGTCGCGGCCGCCGAAGAGCGGATCGGCCACATGAGCTTCTACGAAGTCGAGTACGAAGGCGCCGAACGCAAGCTTCAATTGGCGCGAGCGCGCGTCCGCGCCGCAGAGCTGAAAGCTCCCCATCACTATTAGATTTGGGCACGGCCGAAGCGGATGTTTTTCAGCCCAGCGCGGCCAAGTCCTTGAAGAAATCGGGATAGGTCTTGGCGACGCATCCCGGATTCGTGATGCGCACGCCAGGAAGCTTCAGTCCGACCACCGCAAACGCCATCGCGATCCGATGGTCATCATAGGTCTCGATAGCGGCGGGCTTGAGCTTCGACGGCTGAATCAGGAGCCCGTCTTCTGACTCATCGACCTTGGCGCCGAGCCGGCACAGTTCGGTGGCAAGCGCGTGCAGGCGATCGCTCTCATGATGGCGGATGAAGGCCACGTTGCGAATGCGGGTCGGCGATTCTGCGAAAGGCGCGATCGTGGCAAGCGTCGGCACTACGTCGGGCATTGTGCTCATGTCGGCGTCGACTCCGCAGAACTTTCCGTCGCCGCGAATCTCGAGAGAGTCGCGCCGCCTGATTAGCTTCGCGCCCATGGTTTCGAGCAAATCCATGAATGCGGCGTCGCCCTGCACCGAGTCGGTCGCAAGATTCGCGAAGCGGACGCTGCCGCCGCACAACGCCGCAGCCGCCGCGAAATAGCTCGCGCCCGAGGCGTCGCCCTCGATCGTGAATCGGCGCGCCGCGTAGCTCTGCCCGCCCGAAACCACGATTGCATCTCCCTCGGCGCGGCTGTTCGCACCCCACACGCCCATCAGCTTGAGCGTCATATCGACGAACGGCCGCCCCGCCGCGCCGCTGACCTTGAGCGTCAATCCTTTGGGCCACAAGGGCGCGGGCAACAGCAGCGCCGAGACGAACTGCGAGGAGCGGCTGGCGTCGATCGCGCACGAGCCGCCCTCGAAAGCGCCGCTCGACATGTCGATCACCACTGGAGGACATCGATTACCGAGCTCGGTGCGCGCACTGATCCCGAGCTCGTCGAGCGCTTCTATCAGCTCGCCGATCGGCCGCTCTCTCATGCGCGCGTTTCCGTCGAGCCGGAATCTTCCCCGTCCAAGCGTGACGAAGCCCGCAAGGAAGCGCATCGCGGTGCCCGCACCGCCGACGAACAGGTCGGCGCTATGAGCTGGAATCTCGCCGCCGCGGCCTTCGACCGCGATATGCTCGCGCGCCTGATCGGCTTCGACCACGAACCCCAGCCGCTCGAGCGCACCGATCATATAGCGCGTGTCGTCGCTGAACAGCGCGCCTTCGAGCTCGGAACGTCCGGGCGCCATCGCGGCTATCAACAGAGCGCGATTAGTGATGCTTTTCGATCCGGGAACGCGAACCTCAGCATTTATGCGGCCGGTCAGCGGCTTTATTTCGATTTGATCCACAAAAGCGGCACGAGGATTGTCAAGCTAGGCTGAACACGAGTATCGCACACGTGCTTCGGGCGTAAAACTGACCTGTAATCCGGGATTAGATAACATGGGGGTCTCGCGCGCGCGACTTGCCTCCGTCACCATTTCACTATCCACGCTATGTTAACGGTGCCTTATTTTTCTTGACTACGCGCGGAACGAGCGCTAATCATCTTTCCGTGGTAGGGGTGTGTCCTTCTCAAGGGCAAAAACTTGAAGATCCGCGGTAGAGGCTGGTTCGGAAAACCCAATCGCGCCAAATTCGGGACGGTCAAAGCGTCCTGGCTTTTGATTATTGCAATTCTGGCGGTTCTCTGTGGCGGTCGCCGCGCCAACGCGTCAGAGCTGTTTCCGCGACCGCTCTCGCTCGAACCGAACATCCATTTTTGGGTTGATGTCTTTACCGCGTACTCCTACCGCGACTTCATCATCCACGACCGCGATAAAGTCTGGAAGATCTATCAAGTTATGCATCTGCCAGGTGAGGGATTACCCAGCCAGGAAGATGTCGAATGGGCCAACGACTACCTGAAGCTCAAGTATCGGACCGCGCTGCTCCATCTGGCCACCGGCGCGAAGCCCAGTAATTACATCGAACAGGACGTCACCAAGCTATTTCGCGGCGAGCCGCTCCAGGCGTATGCCGCTGCGGCCGACAACCTGCGCGTGCAGCAGGGATTGCGCGAACGCTTCCGCGAAACGCTGGTAAGGGCGCGCGGTTATCAGCCGGTCATGGCGCGGATTTTTCGTGCCGCCGGGCTTCCGGTTGAATTGACGCTGCTGCCGAGTGTCGAGTCTGGCTTCTACACTCGAGCCCGTTCGAGCGCCGGCGCGGTCGGCATATGGCAGTTCACCCGCGCGACCGGGCGCCAATATCTGACGATCAGAGGCCGACGCGACGATCGCCTCGACCCCGTACGCTCAACCGCCGCTGCCGCCAAGCTATTGAGCTACAACTATTCGGTGCTCGGCAATTGGCCGCTGGCGGTAACCGCTTACAATCATGGCACTTACGGTATGCAGCAGGCAGAAGACGTTTATGGGGACGATCTGCCAAAGATCGTCGCACACTACGACGGTCCCCACTTTGGCTTTGCTTCCAAAAATTATTACGCCGAGTTTCTGGCAGCGCTCCAGGTCCATGAGTACGAGGACAAATACTTCCCCGGAATTAAAGACGAGGTAGCTCCTCCCATTGAGAGAGCGTCGGTGGAGAAGCAGCCG
>DATJOQ010000419.1:0-2320 GCA_035506935.1 Binataceae bacterium (SeqCode)
CAGCGGGTAGCAGGATATCTGATCCAGCGTTATCGCTGCTTCGCCAGCAAGATCGTGGTTGCTCGGAACCACCGCGACAAACGGCTCCTGAAATAGGCTGATGGCCTCAAGCGCCGGGTCGGCGATCGGGCCACGCAGCAGGCCTGCATCGATGCGGAAGTCCTTGAGCGCGGTGATCTGTTGCGAAATGGTCATCTCTTGCAGATGCAGCTTGACCCGCGGATACATCCGGGTAAACGGCGGCACAATCTGCGGGATCAGCGCATAGATCGATGAGAAGATGGCGCCAAGCGCCAGAGGGCCGTCCTCTCCACGCGCGATCGAGCGCATCAGTTCGGCGGCCATTTGCGTGGTGTTGCTAAGCTGCCGCGCGTAACTCACGAGCGCTTCCCCCTCCCGCGTCAGCGCGACGTTGCGGCGAGACCGGACGAACAGTTTCACCTGCAGCTGGCGCTCCAGCGCGAGGATGTGTTGACTTAAAGGCGGCTGGGCGATCCCCATGTGTTCGGCGGCGCGTGTGAAGTTGAGGTGCTCGGCGACAGCGAGGAAATAGCGCAACTGCCGCAGCTCGATCCGCGGCGTGTGCTCGTAGACCTCGGCGCGTCCGCCGGTTTCGTCAGTCGGGATTGCGCTGCGAGTCTTTCGACTTGGGGACATGCGTGTCTCCGCCTGGCCCGCTTCCGCGGGTGCGGCATTTGGTGGGAGTTATGGACCGCGCGCCGGCAGCGCGGAATGACCAGCCTCGTCCTGAAGCCGGTGCACGCTTCATCTCGAAAGCCATCTCACTGCTTCTGCTGCCGAAAATCCTGCGGGATCCCTCTTATAAGACCCAGAGGCGCCACGGTTCAACCATCGGTTCCGCGGGCTGTCCGGCCCGGCGGCTCGCCAAGCCCGTATGTCCCGGCGATATGGAACGCGTATAACGTCGGTCGCAAGCAATCTTAGACAACTCTTCCCGCTATCGACATGGTTGGCCCAACGCGACGCAAGGCGGGTGCACGGCAGATGACGAGTTCGAACGTAGCGGTTCTGGTCGTGGGCGCAGGGCCGGTTGGGCTTGCGCTCGCCGGCGATCTGGGTTGGCGCGGCGTGAAATGCTCCCTCGTAGAGAAGACCGACGGCTCCATTTATCAGCCGAAGATGGACATGGTCGGAATCCGGACCATGGAGTTCTGCCGGCGATGGGGGATTGCCGGCTGGGTCGAGGCTTCGCCTTATCCACGCGATTATCCGCAGGATAACGTCTGGCTCGAGTCGCTCACCGGCTTCGAATTCGGACGCGAGCGGATGGTGAGCAAGAACGAAGAGCGCTGCCCTCCACAGAGTCCTCAGAAACGCGAACGCTGCCCGCAGGACATGTTCGATCCCATCCTGCGTCGTTTCGCCGGGCAGTTCAGCGAGATCGCATTCCGCTATCGCACGGAATTGATCGACTTCGAGGAGCGCAAGGATGATGTGGTCGCAACCTTGCGTAATCTCGAGACCGACGCCATCGAGACCGTAACTGCCTGCTATCTGGTCGGCACCGATGGTGCGGCGAGCGTGGTGCGCGAAAAGCTCGGTATCGCCATGCTGGGCGAGCCGGTGCTGACCTATACGACAAACGTGATCTTCCGCTGCCGCGATCTGCCGTCGCTGCATGACAAGGGCAAAGCGTATCGGTTTATCTTCATTGGGCGTGAAGGGACTTGGCTCACGATCGTCGCGATCGACGGCGCTGACAGGTGGCGGATGTCGATCATCGGTGACAAGTCAAAGCGGGCGATCCCCGAAAGCGAAATCCGCGCGTTGATCGTGCGAGCGATGGGCAAGCCGTTCGACTTCGAGATCGAGTCGGTCATGCCGTGGGTCCGACGCGAGCTCGTCGCGGAGCGGTACGATAGCGAGCGCGTGTTCCTGGCCGGCGATGCCTGCCACCTGATGTCGCCAACCGGCGGTTTCGGCATGAACACCGGAATCGCCGATGCCGTCGATCTGGCGTGGAAGCTCGAAGCGGTCGTCAAGGGCTGGGGCGGCCCCGAACTGCTGCGCTCCTACAGCATCGAACGCAAGCCGGTGGCGGAACGCGCCGTCAACGAAGCGAGCGACAATCTGAAGCGCATGCTCGCGGCGCGCAAACAAGCTCCGCCCGAAGTGGCGTTCCGGCCTGGTCCCGAGGGCGACGCGGCTCGCAAGGATTATGGGGAATGGTACACAGGGATTATGAAGCGCGAATGGTATTCTTCGGGTATCCACCTCGGCTTCAACTACAATCATTCGCCAGTAGTTTGTCCGGATGGCAGCGCTGCGCCGCTGGACGAGGTGTCGAACTATATCCAGA
>DATJOQ010000420.1:0-4596 GCA_035506935.1 Binataceae bacterium (SeqCode)
CAGCGCCCGCGGTCGCGGGCGCTGCCCCTGCCGCCCCCGGCATCATCCCGCGCCAGTTCCTCTATGAACCCCGCGAGGGTGACCAGGTCGAGCCTTTCTCGCGTCGGCGAAAGCTCATCGCCGAGCACATGGTCTATTCCAAGACCCATTCGCCTCACGTCGGCACGGTCGCGGAGGTCGACATGACCCGCGCCGCCCAATGGCGCGACAAGAACAAAGCCGCCTTCCAGGCGCGCCACGGCTTCGGCCTGACGTTCCTGCCGATGGTCGCGATGGCTGCGGTGCGTGCGCTCAAGGAATTCCCCCGCATGAACGCCGCCGTGACCGGCGATTCGCTGGTGATTCGCAAGGACATCAATCTCGGTATCGCGGTCGATACCGAAGAAGGCCTGGTGGTGCCCGTGATCAAGCAGGCCGATCAGAAATCTTTGGTCGGGCTCGCCGCGCAAATCGACGATTTCGCCCGCCGCGCCGCCGACAAGAAGATCACCGCCGACGATCTCGCCGGCGGCAGCTTCACGCTCACCAATCCCGGCCGCGAAGGCAACCTGTTCGGCATCGCGATTATCAATCAGCCGCAAATCGGTATCCTGCGGATGGGTGAAATCAAGAAGCGTCCCGTGGTGATCGAGGTCGACGGCGCTGACGCCATCGCGATTCACTCGATCATGTACCTGACGCTGTCCTATGATCATCGCGTGGTCGACGGCGTGCTCGGTAATCGCTTCCTCTTCCGCGTCGCTCGACTTTTGGAAGCCGCCGACTTCGAGCTTTAGCCGAAATGCAATCCGCGCCTCTCGCGGAATCGATGGTCAATCCGGCGAGCTGCGATGAAGCCGGCAGGCTCAGATGAGGCTCAAGCGATGTCACCGATGTGGTCACGAGCTCGTATCCGACGCGGTTTACTGCAAGCAATGCGGCGAGCCCACGGGAGTGACAGCTCCGCAGTATCATCCGCGCCGCCAGACCATCTTCGATGAGGAAGAAGTTTCCGATCGCTCGCGCCTGATAGCGCTGCTGCTCTGCGCGCTGCTCGGCTACCTCGGACTCCATCGTTTTTACGTCGGTAAGTTCGCAACCGGCATCCTATGGCTGCTCACCGGTGGCCTGTTGGGTGTAGGATGGGTGATTGATGCGGTTCTGATCGCAGCCGGCGCCTTCCGCGACCGCCACGGCCTGCGCCTGCTATACTGGGACGAAGCCCCGCCCTGAGCAGCGTGCACCTCGCCACGACCAGCATCCATTCTGTCATTCCGAGCGCAGGCTTTGCGCAGCGAGGAATCCCGAATCCGAAAGCGCTAGCTCAGTCATGAGCAGCGTGCACCTCGCCACGACCAGTATCCATTCTGTCATTGCGAGCGCAGGCTTTGCGCAGCGAATCCCGGATCCGAAAGCGCTAGCTCAGTTTTGTCATTCCGAGCGCAGTCTGCGGAGCGAGGAATCCCCGCGGAGCGATTCATTTTTTCAGGTCATCCTGAGCGCAGCTCCGGCATCGCCGGAGCGCAGTCGAAGGATCTCGACCGGTCCTCCGGGCGTCCTTTCCTCTACCTGACTTTCTTACCCCCTCTCCTTGTCCAAGGAGAGGGCGGGGGAGAGGTTCTGATTCCGCGATTCGGATCCGGATCCCTCGCGCCAGGCACTCGGAACAACACAGCTAGTCATTCTCGAATCGCCAACTATAATTGAACGATGGCGCCTAGCATGAAAGGAATGGCCATCCATAAACCCGCGCCGATCGAAACCAACCCCCTGACTCCGATCGAGCTCGATACCCCCGAGCCCGGACCCGGCGAAATCCTGGTGCGCATTCGCACCTGCGGCGTATGCCGCACCGATCTCCACGTCGCCGAAGGCGATTTGCCGCCGCGCCATCCGCAGATCATCCCCGGCCATGAAGTCGTCGGCACGGTCGAGCGCCGCGGCCTCGGATGTACCCGCTTCGAGCCCGACGCGCGCGTCGGAATCGCGTGGCTACGCTATACCTGCGGCACGTGCATCTATTGCCGCCGCGCGCGCGAGAATCTCTGCCCCAACGCGCGCTTCACCGGCTACGATCACGACGGCGGCTACGCCGAATTTGCGACCGTGCGCGAAGATTTCGCCTACCGATTACCCGAGCAACTCGGTGACGAGGAAGTCGCGCCTCTGCTATGCGCCGGGATTATCGGGTATCGCGCGCTCAAGCGCGCCGAGGTCAAACCCAATTCGACCCTCGGCCTCTATGGCTTCGGCGGTTCGGCGCATATCGTGATCCAGGTCGCGCATCATTGGGGATGCCGCGTGTTCGTGATGACCCGCGGCGGACGCCATCGCCAGCTCGCCGAAAGCATGGGCGCCGATTGGGTCGGTACCGCCGACGCCGAGCCACCCGCGCCGCTCGATTCCGCGATCCTGTTCGCGCCCGCCGGCGAAATCGTTCCGCCCGCGCTCGAGGCGCTCGACTACGGCGGCGTGCTCGCGATCGCCGGAATCCATCTGAGCGACGTCCCCACGCTCAATTACGAGCGCCATCTGTTCCACGAAAAGGAGCTTCGCAGCGTGACCGCCAACACCCGCACCGACGGCGAAGAATTCCTTAAGCTCGCCGCCGAGATTCCCGTCCGCACTCATACCACGGCCTTCGATCTCGGCCAGGCCAATCAGGCGCTCCAGATGCTCAAGCACGACGAGCTGCAGGGCGCCGCCGTCCTGCGCATTTCCTGAATCAAAAGCGCCTTCGTTGTCATCCTGAGAGTATCTGAAGGAAACAGGCCTTGGCCGCCTCGCCAGCCTGCGCAAACGGTCGTCTCTGTCATCCCGAGCGAAGCGAAGCATAGTCGAGGGATCTACGCGGAGCGATCGCTCTGGAATTCTTCATCATGCGGAAAATCGCTTCGTGTAGATTCCTCGCTCGCGGACCCGCTCGGAATGACATCATTGGCTCTTTCCTTATTATGTGTCCTGCACTTTGTTGCGTATGGCAAAAGGACCTGACCCCCATGGTCATTCCGAGCGGAGTCTTCGGAGCGAGGAATCCCGGACCAATCGGATCGAAACCTCTCATCCCGTTGGAATCATGCCATCAGAGAGTTTGCAGCGAATCGCTTCGCGGAGATCCTTCGATATCGCTCTCGCGACTGCGCTCCGGCGATGACTCCCAATGCGCTCGCGCTGGCGCTTCGCGTACCGAGCAACAGGATCTATGCGATCATCGAAGGCAACAGGGGCATTAGTGCAGAGACAGCGCTGCGTCTGGCGCGCTACTTCGGCACCAGCGCCGAATTCTGGATGAATCTTCAGTTGCGCTACGATCTCGAAACCGAACGGCACAAGTCCGAGGAAGATATAGTTAAGATGGTCCAACCGAGGCCGTAATGCAGGCAGCACCAGTGCTGCCCATCCCACGCCCCGCCTTTTCAAATGCTGGCGAATCGACTAGGACCAGTAGACAAGGGCTATCCGATGGACTTGGCGCGGCCATCTCGCCCACATCCGCGCCAGGTTCCGAGGCCGCGATGCTGAAGACGCCGTTGAATCCACTAAATGTTCGTCGAGCTTGCCGGGCGCGACGCGTAATCGGCAAGAGGAGGTATTCCACATGCCGGTCGAAAAAATAAAGTTCAAGAGCGGCGGAATCAACTGTGCCGGTGACCTCTATCTTCCCGAAGGCAAGCGTTCCTCCGGCCGCGGACCCGCCCTGGTGATCGGCCACGGCTTCAGCTTCGTCAAGGAAGCGCTGGTCGAGGAGGGCGGATACTTTTCCCGCGCCGGCTACGTCACGCTCGCGATCGACTACCGCAGCTTCGGCGAGAGCGAGGGCGAGCCGCGCGGCCAGCTCTTCCCGCTTAACGAATCCGAGGACTACCGCAACGCCATCAGCTACCTCGAAACCCGCTCCGAGGTCGACCCCAAGCGCATCGGGATTTGGGGCACCAGCTTCGGCGGCGCGCAGGTGATTTACACGGGCGCGATGGACAAGCGGGCCAAGGTCATCGTCGCGCAAGTGCCGGTCGTCAACGGCCGCCGATGGATGCAGTCGTTGCGCACCAGCGATTTGTGGATCGAGCTCCAGGAAAAGCTCGAGGAAGATCGGCGCCGGCGCTTCCGCAGCGGCGAAGGCGCGCGCGTGCCGGTGGCCGGGATGGCGAGTCAGGGCGCGTTCTGCGCGATGCCGGTCGACAAGCAGTTGATGGATTTTCTCGACGAGGCGAAAAAGAACCTCAAAACCTGGCGCCCCGATCTGACCCTCGAATCGATCGAGAAGATTATCGAGTTCAATCCCGAAAGCGTGATCCATCTGATCTCGCCGCGCCCGCTTTGTATGGTGGTGACCGCCGGTTACGACATGATCCATCCGATCGATCAGATTCTCGACGCCTACAACAAGGCCTACGAGCCCAAGAAGATCGCACTGCTGCCCTACGACCAGACCGCGTTCTACTCCGAACCGGGACGCGGCGAGGCGATGCGCGTCGCGATCGACTGGTTCAATCAATACCTGTAGCGTTGATTGTAGGTCTTGAGCGGTAATGAACGGGCGCGGCTGCGATGCGGCCGCGCCTCATCTTATGATGCGAGCCGAATCCGATGAGTAAACCGCACGCGCTGGGACTGGTG
>DATJOQ010000421.1:0-2477 GCA_035506935.1 Binataceae bacterium (SeqCode)
CACATTTGCTGAGCTCGAACAAATGTACGATGACTTGACCAAAGTCGCGCGGAATATCAGAAGGCAAACGAGAGGTGGCTCTCTGTTCGAGGCGAAACCTTTTAGAGATCTCGTCTCTACTGCAACCGAACTAGCGAAAGAGCGAATTGCAGCCTTAAAGCCTCGCTAAATTTCAGCGTTGTAATCTCTATTTCCCAACCACGAGCTCCGCTTCGACGGCGTGGACGCAGGAGCTTTCGCCCATGTCGGTCTTGGCGCCGGGATTGAGAATGTTGACGTTGGCGTGCGATGGATCGTGCTTGGGCCATCGGCCCTTGTGAACCAGCGCGACGCCCATCGGCACGTCGACCGAGGTCTCGACCACCAGCGGCAAGCGGCCGGTTTCGTTGGCCAATTCCACTGACGCTCCGTCGCCGACGCCGCGTGCCTCAGCCTCGCGCGGATTCAACATCACTACCGTCTTGCCGAGCTGGCGTTGAATTTTCCGGTCGTTGCCGTAGCTGCTGTTCAGCATCCATTCGGAAGCGGGAGAGAGCACACGAAGCTTGTCTGCCGCGGTCGCTTGGTCGGCATGTGGTATCGGCGCGCGCGGATGACCGTCGGCGGCCGCGCGCTCGGATGCGATTTCAATCTTGCCGCTCGGAGTCGGAAACTCGAGCGACTCGAACTGGATGATCGGACCGCTGGTGGGATAAACCGAACCCTTGATCTTGAGCGATTCGAAGGTGCCGTCGTATCCGGCTTGCTTGATGATGGTGTCGATTATGCTGGCGTCGGGTTCGAACAGCTCCGGCTCCGAAAAATCCATCGCGGCCGACAAGCGGCGGAAGATTTCCTGGTTGGGCAGGCATTCGCCCATCGGCTTGACGGCTTGCGCCTGCGCGGAGAGCGCGTTGTAAAAATACGGCAGCAGGACGTCGTCGAACTCGAGGAAGCTCGCGGCGGGAAGCACGAAATCGGCGTAGTCGGTTGTATCGGTAGGGAACAGATCGATCGCGACGTGAAGCAGGTCTTCGCGCTCGAGCGCTGCGCGCAGTTGAGTCTGCTGCGGGTTCGAGGCAACGATGTTGTTGTTCCAACACAGCAAGGCCTGGCTGCGAGCCGGATCGGCAAGGGTCGTGGCCAGATCCATGTGGCTCAAGGTCGGGCTGCCGTTGCGGCTCAGATGAGGCGCGACAACATAGTCATAGCTCACACCGCGAGTCGCAGAGCCGTTGAGGAAGAGTAATCCCGCGCCGGGTTTGCCGATATTCGCGGTCGCCGCACATAACAAGGCCGACGCCCGGAAGGCGTTGCCGCCCATCCGCTGGCGCTGCATCCCCTGCCCCAGCCACATCAGCGACGGACCGCGGCCGTAAATGAGCGCCGCCTCGCGAATCTTATCAGCAGGCACGTCGGTAAGAGCCGCGCCCCGCTCGGGCGTCATCGCGGCGACGTCCGCGACAACTTCCTCCCATCCGATGGTGTGGGCGGCGAGAAAATCCTCGCGCAGCAATCCTTCACGCTGAATCACGTGAAGCATCGCGAACGCCAGCGCGGCGTCGGTGCCGGGACGAACCTGCAGGAAGATATCCGCCGCCTTCGCGCTTTCGTGCGCGATCGGATCGATAACGATTAGCGTTCCGGGCGACTGCCGCAGCCAGTGCTTGTGAACGTGCGGCGCCGAAGCGTAGGGATTCGCGCCCCACACCACCACGCACTTGGAATCTTTTGCGGTGCGCGGATCGAATCCAATCGTCGAATCGCCGAGAATATACTTGAGTGCCTCGTGGCCGGCCTTGTTGCACACGGTATCGGGATCGACTTCGACCGCGCCAAGCCGCTTGAAAAATCGCAGCGGAAAATTTCCTGCGATCGCGGAACATGTGCCGGTGTAATGCGTCTGAAAAATTGTTTCGGCGCTTCGCGCCGCGAGAATCGCTTTCAGCCGTAACGCGGTTTCGCCGATAGCCTCATCCCACGAAACGCGCGTGAATTCCGCCCTGCCTTTTTTCCCGACTCGCTTCATCGGATAGAGCAGACGCTGCGCTGGATCGCGCCACGCGCCGTTATAGGCGAGCGTGCACTTGCCGCAAAGGCCGCCGCGGTTCGAGAAGTGCTCCTGATCGCCGGTGACCTGACGGATGGCGCCGTCTTCGATGATCACTCTTATCCCGCAGGAATCGTAGCAATCCCTCGGGCACGTGGTTTTGACGATTGTTCGCTCGGTTGCCATAGCTACAATGCTCGCGGATCGGCGGGTGGGCCGATGCCGCCGGCGCCGATCGAAAACGATATTTAACCAGACTTTACAGCGGCCTCGCGGGGTTGGAAAGAGCCTGTTTTTTGAGGCCGATCTCCTCGCGCTTTCGGCCGCGGTTCGCAAAACACTATCTGGGCCACCGAAGCTTGTAATCTATTTGTCATCTTGCGGTCCGATTGTAGGGGCTCGGATGTGCGAGTATCGAGCGCTAACTGACTAGTTGATGGCAACGATC
>DATJOQ010000422.1:0-2317 GCA_035506935.1 Binataceae bacterium (SeqCode)
GCCGCTCGCGACCGTCATCGGACGCGACGGCGTGCAGATCTCGACGATCGAGCACGTGCTTTCGGCGCTCATGGCGTGCGGCGTGACCGATGCGGCCTTGCCGATCGACGGGACCGAGGTGCCGATTTTGGACGGCAGCGCGCGGCCGTACGTCGAGGCGATCGAGGGGGTTGGCCTGCACGAGTTCGACGAGCCGCGCGCCGTATTTGCGCCGAGCGAGGCGATCGAATTTCGTGAAGGCGACAAAGCGGTCATCATTCTGCCGTCCGACGTCTTTCGCGTACGCTTCGTCGGAGACTACCCGGCGCCGATCGGCACGCATTATTTCGACGCCGTAATCACGCGGCAAACCTATCGCGAGCAGATCGCCGGAGCGCGCACCTTCGCCTTCTTGCGCGACGTCGAGGCGATGCGCGACCGGGGCCTGGCGCGGGGGGGAAGCCTGGATAACGCGCTGGTCTACGACGAGGAGGGCCCGATGCAGCCGTTGCAATGGCCCAATGAGGTCGTGCGCCATAAAGTGCTCGATTTGATCGGCGACTTCGCGCTCCTCGGCGCGTGGCCGCAATGCGAAGTGATCGCGATCAAGAGCGGGCATGCGATGCATGCGCGCGTGATAAACGAATTGAGGAAACGTGGCTGACATCGATATTCGGCAGATCATGGAAATCTTGCCGCACCGCTATCCGCTGCTCTTGGTCGACCGCATTTTGGAGCTCGAGCCCGGCTCGCGCGCGCTCGGTTTCAAAAACATCACCGTCAACGAGCCGATGTTCACCGGACACTTTCCGGGAAACCCGGTCTTTCCCGGGGTGTACATCATCGAAGCGATGGCGCAGCTGGGTGGTGCGGTGGTGCTCGAACCGGGCGAATTCGCGCGGCGCGTTCCGTATTTGGCCGGCATCGATAAGTGCAAGTTCCGGCGGCCGGTCGTTCCCGGCGATCGGCTGATGATGGAAGTGGTGCTCGAGCGGCACAAGCGCAACATCGGTTGGGTGCGTGCCGAATCGAATGTCGAGGGACAGTTCGTGTGTTCGGCTGAGTTGATGTTCTCGATCGCGACGGATCCGCGCAGCTTTAATCTCGATGCCGCGGTGCTGCACGCTTGATTCACCCTACTGCTATCGTTCATCCGAATGCGAACATCGCGCGCGGGGTCGACATCGGGCCGTTTTGTTTGGTCGGCGAGAACGTCTCGATCGGCAAAGGCACCGTGCTCCAAGCCCACGTGGTCATCAACGGGTGGACGTCGATCGGCGAGGATTGCGAGATCTATCCGTTCGCGACCATCGGCGCGTCGTCGCAGGACCGCAAATATACCGGCGAGCGCGCCTTCACCAAGATCGGCAATCGCACGGTCTTGCGCGAGTATGTGTCGGTCCAGCGCGCGACCGGTGAAGATCAGGCGACGGCGGTCGGCGACGACTGTTTGCTGCTGGCCTACGTGCACATCGCGCACAACTGCGTGCTCGGCAATCATGTGACCATGTCCAACCTCGCTCAGCTCGCCGGTCATGTGGAGGTCGGCGATTTTGTGACCATCGGCGGGCAAGCAGGCGTGCATCAGTTTACGCGCATCGGCCGCTACGCCATGGTGGGCGGCGCGAGCAAAATCACCAAAGACGTCCCGCCGTTTTTCCTGATCGAAGGTAATCCCGCCGAACCGTACGGTCTCAACTCGGTCGGGCTGCGCCGCGCCGGTTTCACCGTGGAAGAGCGCAACGAGATCAAAAAGTTCTACAAGATCCTCTACAACCCGAAGTTGAACGTTTCGCAGGCCGTCGAGGAGATGAAGGCCGAAGCTTCGAGCGATCCGGGACGCGAGCTGGTCGCGTTTCTGGAGGCCCCGTCGCAACGGGGCATTTTGAAATGATGAGGACGTTGCTCTGCGCTATTTTTTCTCTACCGGAGAAGCCTCAGGCGAGCTGAACGCCGTGCTGCTGGCCCGCGCGATCGAGAGCTACGACGCCCAGGCGCGGTTCGAAGGCATCGGCGCGGAGCGAATGCGCGGCGCAGGCTTTTCGCTTTGGCTCGATCACACCGGTTGGGCCAGCATGGGGCCGCTCGCCGCGATTCCGCGAATTCCGCCCCTGCTCGCCACGATGTGGCGCACCGCGCGTCATCTCGCCCGCGAGCGGCCGGACCTCATCGTGCTGGTCGACTTCGGCGCCTTCAACATGCGTCTGGCCAAAGAGCTGCGGACCCGCCTGAAATATGCGGGCCCGATCATGTATCTCTTTCCGCCCGCGACCTGGCTCGACAAAGAGGGCGTGGCGCGCGCGGTCGGTGCGATGACGGTGCCGGTGACGGCGTTCGC
>DATJOQ010000423.1:0-3609 GCA_035506935.1 Binataceae bacterium (SeqCode)
GAGTGCGCCCGATCGGCGATTGGTCGATTTGGATAACTTTATCGATATTCTCGACGCCGGTAATCGACTTATGAGCACCGGGTTCTTCGCGCGAACGGTAAAGCTGCTTGGCGAGCGCGCGATAGAGGATGTCGTTGACGAGCGTGCTTTTGCCGGAGCCGCTAACACCCGTGACTACCGTCATCACGCCGAGCGGGAAGCTGGCGTCCACGTGCTTGAGGTTGTTCTCGGTCGCCGAGAGAATGGATATCGCCTTGCCGTTGACGTGGCGTCTCTCGGGCAACATCTCGATCTGCACCTCACCGGCGATATATTTTCCGGTAAGCGAGCGCGGCGCTTCCATGATGTCCGCCGGCGTGCCTTGCGCGACCAGTTCGCCGCCGTGACGTCCGGCGCCGGGACCGAGATCGATGACGTAATCGGCGCGGCGAATGGTTTCCTCGTCATGCTCCACGACGAGCACGGTGTTGCCGAGATCGCGGAGCGATTCCAGCGATTGCAGCAGGCGCTCGTTGTCACGATGGTGCAGCCCGATCGACGGCTCATCGAGCACGTAGAGCACGCCGCGGAGCTTGGAGCCGATCTGGGTGGCCAGCCGAATACGCTGGCCTTCGCCGCCGGACAATGTTGACGCCGAGCGGTCGAGCGAGATGTAGCCGAGTCCTACGGTATTCAGGAAACCCAGCCGCTCGGCGATTTCGCGAACAATGCGTCCGGCAATTTGCTCTTCGCGCTCGTTGAGCTTGATTTTCGCGACGGCTTCCACGGAGCGCGACACGGGCAACGCCGTAAAGTCGGCGATCGACATGCCGTTGACTTTCACGGCCAAACTTTCGGGGCGCAACCGCCTGCCGTGGCATACCGGACATTGTGTCGCCGACATGTAATTCATCAGCCAGTCGCGATAGCCTTCGGAGGACGATTCGTCCATGTTCTGCTTCAGGTATTCGAGGATGCCTTTGAAGCCAATCTTGCGGTCGCCGGCTTCCGGGCCGTAGAGCAGCAGACGCTGTTCTTTATCGGACAGTTTCTCGAACGGGGTATTGAGGTCGATGTTGTACGCCGCGGCAGCGAGCTTTACGCTGTGGATCAGGTTGGTTGACGCCGAACCTGGGCCCAGCGCGCCGTCGAGCAGGGGCTTTGACCAATCGTTGATCACCTTCGCGGGATCGAAGTCGTAGCGGCTGCCGAGGCCGTGGCATTCCGGACAAGCGCCATAGACGCTGTTGAACGAAAACGAGCGCGGTTCGAGTTGAGGCACGCTGATACCGCACTGCGGACACGCCAGGCGCTCGCTGAACATGTGCTCTTCGCCGCCGACGATCACCACCTGCACCAGGCCGCTGCCAAGTTTCATCGCCAACGCAATCGACTGTTCCAGTCGGCGCTCGATGCCCGCCTTCACTAGCAGCCGATCGATCACAACTTCGATGGTGTGGTTCTTGCGCTTGTCGAGCTTGATCTCTTCTTCGAGATTCACCAGTTCGCCATCGACGCGGGCACGCGTAAATCCGTGCTGGACCAGCTTTTCCATCTCCTGCTTGAACTCGCCTTTGCGTCCGCGAACGATCGGAGAAAGGATCATGACGCGGTCTTCGGGTTTTAAGGCCATCACCCGAGCAACGATCTGGTCGGCGGACTGGCGCGAGATGGCCCGTCCGCATTGCGGGCAGTGGGGTATGCCGATCGACGAATAGAGCAAGCGCAAATAGTCGTAAATCTCAGTGATCGTTCCTACAGTCGAACGAGGGCTGCGGCTGGTAGTCTTCTGTTCGATGGAGATCGAGGGGCTCAATCCATCGATCGCGTCCACGTCGGGTCGTTCCATCTGATCGAGGAACTGGCGTGCGTAAGCAGACAGCGTTTCGACGTAGCGGCGCTGGCCTTCGGCGTAAATCGTGTCGAAGGCGAGGGAGGATTTGCCCGAACCGCTCAGTCCGGTGATGACGGTGAGCGTGTTGCGGGGAATCTCGACGTCGATGTTTTTCAGGTTGTGCTGGCGCGCGCCACGCACCGTGATTTTGGAAATGCCCATGGAAATTACGAGAAGTTAGTCCCTAAACCCAAAAGCGAACGGCTCCCAAACTGACAGGACTAGCACTTCCGAGAGTGCAGTCCTACTGGAAAGTTCGCCGCAGATAAGGCACAGTTCTACTGCTGTATCTTAATTGTCACTGGCGGACAGGGTCAAACGAACGCAAAGTGCTCGATGCGTGATTACGGCTTCGCAGACAAGAGTCTGCGGTACACGAGGACAGATTGAAGATTCTGGGCACCTGGCCATTGACGAAAGAAACGCTTCCCGGCCGTGAGCAGGCGGTCATCATCAGCATGCGGCTGTCGAACGATCATTTCGGCAGCGAGGCGGAAGACAAGTCGCTCGCGGAGTTGGAAGCGGAGATCGAGAAATGTCTGGCAGGCACGAAACACGGCGAGTGGGACGGGCACGAAACCGGAAGCGGGTATCACAAGATCTTCGTGTACGGCCCGTGTGCCGAACGTTTGTCGGAGGCCATCCTGCCGACGGTTCTGGCATACGCCGCGTTGCCCGGTTCGTACATGGTGAAACGATTCGGCGAGATCGGGTCTGACGAGCAGTACATCTGGCTCGATTCGGGCTTGCGGGCATAAGCGATGATCGAGCACTGTTGCGAGTTGTTGCTGGAAGCGGTGGAAGGCGGCGGCATCCTGAACCAGCCGAAGCTCACGATGCACGGACGCCTGCTTAACGAGATTGATTCGGACTACGCGGTGCGGTCGCCGGAAGATCGGCCGAACCTGTATCCGATGAATTTTTGCCCATTCTGCGGACGGGCCATCTCGCGAACCATATGGAACGCCGAGAAAAAGAAATGAAGCTGGCGGACAGGGAAGTTCTGCCAAGGGAACACAGATAGTAAGCAGCTCCGGCTGCAAATGGTCATAACATCCAGAGGCAAGGTACAAAGCATCGTACCGTTTGTATCAAAGGCAGGGTCACGGTGAGTCAATTAGTCATGGGTCTGGTTCTTATACTTACCATCTCAATCGCAGTCGCATTCGGTGTTGCCTCGGGGTACTTGATCATTACGGGAATCCTGAACGTATTTGCGCGCAAGCCGCTGACGCCGGAGTCTGTCGCGCCGGCCTTTGCTGCTGAAGGAATGGCGGGAGATTAGTCGCTGACTTTGTAGAAGTGAATTACCACTAAAGCAGAAGCCCGATCCGACGAGGACCGGGCTTTTGTATTTCTCATGAACAACTTGCTACTGCGGCGTAGCAGGCCGCGGCGGACGTCCACCCTGTCCCTGCTGTTGTTGCATCTGCTGCAACTCCTGAAGCAACTGCTCCGGCGTCTTTGGACCCTGTTGTTGGGAACTGGGACCTTGTCCGGCGTCTGCCGGAGGCTGGTTGGCTTCTTCCTGCTGCGGAGGTGGCGGTTCGGGCTGCGCGTTGTCGTCATCGCTGTTGTCAGCCTGATCGGCCGGGACGGGTTGAATATTTCGGCCCGGTGGCGGCTGATTACCGGCGTTGTTGCCACCCGCGCCATTGCCTGCTGCTTCTCCACGAGTGGTCAGAATGATCTTGTCGATTGCCGCCGCATTAGTTGGCGAGCCGAGAATGATGTAA
>DATJOQ010000424.1:0-2176 GCA_035506935.1 Binataceae bacterium (SeqCode)
ACAGCGCCTCGACCTTATCGACCGCTTCCGGCGTACTCCGCGCCGACGGCGTCACGATCACGCGGCGATCGCGAAACAGTTCCTCGTCTGCCGCGATTGCACCGGTAGTCTCTTTGCCTGCCACCGGATGGACCCCGACCAGCGCCATTGCCGGCCCGAGCAAAGGTTCAAGCTCGCGCACCACCCAGCCCTTGACGCTGCCGACATCCGTCACCACGCAATTGGCGGGCAGATGAGGCGTCATCGACACCAGCGTCGACGGGAACGTCAATACTGGCGTCGCCAGCATCAGCAGGTCTGTCCCATATGCGGCTTCGACCGGATCGCGCGTCGCCACGTCGATTATCCCCCGCTCCAATGCGACGTCGAGATTCGCCTGCGTACGCCCCAACCCGACGATTCGCTCGACCAGGCCATGCTTGCGCGCGATAAGCGCCAGCGACCCGCCGATCAGTCCAACGCCCGCGATTGTCAGTTGCTTAAAGAGCGCCACCATCTCAGGTATCCAACCCAAGACCGATAATTGAGGTATTGATGATCATTAGGAATGCAAAAGGGTTTCTTCTAGCGCCGCAATCAAGCGCCGATTTTCTTCTGGCAATCCCACACTTATCCTCACATGGCGCGGAAAGCCGTAACCGCCCATCGGACGCACGATCACACCCAGCCGCAGCAGTTTGTCGAAGACTGCGCGTCCGTCGCCGACGCCCGTCAGGATAAAATTCGCATGGCTCGGTACATATTCGATTCGTAGGCGCGCGAACTCCCGCTCGAGGTACGCCATCCCCTCGGCATTGACAGCCAGCGTACGCCGCACATGTTCCTCATCATCCATTCCGGCGATCACCGCCACCTGGCCAAGCGAAGTTACATTGAACGGCTGCCGCACCTTGTCGAGTAACTGGACCAGTTCGGGCCGCGCCACCGCATAACCGACGCGCAGTCCCGCCAGCCCGAAAATCTTCGAGAACGTGCGCATCGTGACGATCATGCGCTGGCCATCGTGGTCCTTCAGCGAGTCGGGATAATCCTTGTCCCGTACGAACTCGAAATAGGCCTCGTCGGCGACGATCACCACATGCTCCGGCACGTGCCGAATGAAGGTATCCCATTCCGCTTGCCGATAGATCGTTCCGGTCGGATTTCCAGGATTGTCGAGAAAAACTATCCGCGTGTTGGCATCGATTTGGGCACTTATCGCATCGAGGTCGTGACACCACCCGGGACGCATCGGCACCACGCGCCCCTCGCCGCCCGCCGCAGCCACCGCAAGGCCGTAAATCGCGAACGAATGCTCCGAAAAGACCGCATTCAGGCCCGGCCGCAAAAAAAGGAACGCTAGCAGGTTAAGGACCTCGACCGATCCGCCTGCCATAAAAATGTGATCGGCGCCCACCTCGTGCCGCGCCGCGATCTTCTGCCGCACCGCCCAGTTCGACCCGTCGGGATAGCGGTTCATGTCGTGCAACGATGCGGCCACTGCCGCCATCGCCTTCGGCGACGGTCCCAGCGGATTTTCGTTGGAGGCGAGCTTGATCGGCTCTCCAATCCCCAACTCGCGCTGCAACTCTTCGATCGGCTTACCAGGCTCGTACGGATGCAGGGCAGCAACCGTCGGCAGCACCAGATCTGCGGGATTGATCATCTTGAACTCTTTCGTCGACTCTCGCGGCTGTCAGTAGGCCTTCAGGCGCTGGCCCATCTTCCATCAGGATACGAACCCAGCACCTTCAAAAACAAGGCTTGCCGCTCAAGCGCCGCAAGTACGCGCGCGACTTTAGGATCGCTCCGATGACCCTCGAAATCGACGAAGAAAACGTATTCCCACGCGGACTCGCGATGGGGCCGCGATTGAATCATCGTCAGGTTGATATGCTGCCGTGCGAACAGGCTCAGTGCCCCATGCAATGCCCCTGCGCGTTCCGGTAGAGCGAACAGCAGGCTGGTCTTGTCGCTGCCGCTCGACGCTACCGCCTCACGCCCCAGTACCAGAAAGCGCGTCGTATTATGGGCGAGATCCTGGATATTCTCCGCAAGGATCCTGAGACCGTAGGCGCGCGCCGCCGCCGCCGGACCGATCGCCGCCGCAGCTGCATCATCTGCTGCCATTTTGGCCGCCAGACTGTTCGACGCCACCGCCTCTAGCTCGCAATGTGGATACTCGGTCGCCAGATAG
>DATJOQ010000425.1:0-6048 GCA_035506935.1 Binataceae bacterium (SeqCode)
TGCGCGGGCGCTGGGGATGATGAACGGCCAACTCTGCCGCCAGCCATCCTCCCAATGAGAATCCTACTATGAACGGTTGGTCGATTTTAAGCAGGTCCAGCAGATCAATGTAATGGAATACCAAGTCGTGGATATTGTCGATCTTGTCATAACGGCCGGAGCGGGCGAATCCGGGATGAGCGGGAATATATACAGTAAAATCCTTTGCGAGCGCGTCAAAAATTGGTAGCCAGGCTACTTCGCCGCCCGCGCCGTGAAGATATAGCAACGGGTTGCCAGAACCGCCGCGCAAAAGTTGAATCTTGGTACCGCGTACGTCGATAAGCTCTTCCTGGTGTTTCATGAGACGCTCTGCGCTAGGCCGCTTTCGCCCACTTCTGGCGCATGTCTTTGAACTCGTCGCGCAGCGCCGGCATCACCTCGGTCGCGAACAGCTCCATGTTCTTGACGGTTCGATAATGTGGCATATCGCCGAAGTGTAGTTCGGCCAGCACTAAACCGAAGCCCAAGTCTTTGCAATATTGGGAAAGCCGCTGGCGCACCGTGGCGGCGCTGCCGACTATGCAGTAGCCATTCTCATTGAGAAAATTGAAATCCATTTTTGCCCAGTCGAGTTGATTAGCAAATCCGGCGATACGCTTCATCGAAGCGGCCGACACATAGCCGGGTGGGAATAGAAACTCCCACTTAAGGCGTAACCCTTTGTGATATAGCCACAAGACATGATCCTTCGCCTCTTCCATCGCGCGGCTGTCGCTTTCCGCTACATAAATCGGAACCAGATGGCCCATCTGGTAGGGCGAGGCCTCATAGCCGTGCTTGTTGGCGGTCTCGCGATAGAGGTCGAAGAACATGCGGATTAAATCTTCGGGCATGTAGGTTGCCAGGTATGAATACTTGCGCGCCGGATGCGCGCACCATTCGACAGTTTCCTTGCTGCCAAAACCGGGTATCCAGATCGGCGGATGAGGTTTCTGCAGCACACGCGGCCATACATTTACGTAGCGCACCTGATAGTGCTTGCCGTCGAAGCTGAAGGGTCCCGGCTCGGTCCACGCGCGGATAATCAGATCGTGAGCTTCGAGAAAGCGCTCGTTGGAATAAGTCGGATTTATTCCCATCGAGAAATATTCATTGCCGATGCCGCGCACGAAACCGGAGATGATGCGCCCGCCGGTCACCACGTCCAGCATCGCGACCTCTTCCGCCACGCGCAGAGGATGATCGCGCAGGGGCAGACCATTGCCGACGATCGCGATCTTCATCCGAGTGGTGCGCCGCGCCAGCATCGCCGCCATGATGTTGGGCGCCGGCATGGTGCCGTAGGCATTTTGATGATGTTCGTTAACGCAAGCCCCGTCAAAGCCGAGCTTTTCGGCGTACTCCAGTTCATCGAGATAGCGATTGTAGAGCAGATGTCCCTTCTCGGGATCGTAGAAACGATTTGAGAATGTCACCCAGGCCGAAGGGTACTTGGTCAGGTCGTCGAAGTCAGGAGGCAGATGTGGCCAAGGCATGAGATGGAATGCATAGAACTGCATAGCTCTTCTCCAGGTTCGGAGAAATTATGTGTTGGTCGCGGCGCGGCGATTCGGCCCGGCGACGGTTGCCGAATCGAGGCTTAGCCCTGTTGGATGCGACCGTCAAGGGCTCGCGGCCGCGAGAGGGAGAGCGCGCGCCGGCGCGGACGCGCGCTCCTCCATCTGACTAGTTCTTACGATGCAGGTGGGGCAGAACCTCTTTGGCGAATAGCTCCATCGAACGGGTGCCGTCGGCGATGCTCAGGCCGGGCAACTGCATCATCAGCACCAGATGGGTGACGCGGGTACGATCGAGATAACTATCGATCATGCGGATAGCGTCATCCGGCGTGCCGATCACGATCGATTCGCCGAAAAAGCGCGCAGTGTCGGGCTCGCGCAATTTCTCCACCGGCGGGATGTTTTTCAGTGCCGCGTCGCTGGGCAGGTCCTGCTCCTGACCCATCCACTTGCCGTACGAGGCGAGTGTGTAGTGGACGTGCTTTTCGGCGATGTCGTAGGCTTTGTTGCGATCGGGAGCGACGTATACCATCAGAAGCTGCGCAATCTTGTGATCTTCGATGCGCTTGCCGGCAGCGCGCAACGCGTCGTCGTACATCTGCTGCTGGTCGACGCCGCCGGTGCCCATAAAATGATAACCAAGGCGGGCGACTCGACCGATCGATTTTGGACCACGCGCGGCCAGCCACAGTGGCGGATGAGGTTTCTGCACCGGACGCGGCTGCAGGTCGATGTTGTGCAGCTTGGTGAAGCGGCCATCGACTGAAAATCCGGTTTCGGTCCACGCGCGACGGATTATCTCGGTGCCTTCTTCGAGACGGGCGCCGCGCTCCTTGCGCGGGATGTCGAACCCCTCGAACTCCTCGCTGCGGTAGCCCTGACCAAGACCCAGATCGAAACGTCCCTTGGAAATAATGTCGACGGTTGCGGCGTCCTCAGCGATGCGCAGCGGATGATGCAGCGGCAGCAGGACGACGAAGGTGCCGATACGGACCCGCTCGGTGCGTGCGCCGATAGCGGCGGCGATCGGCAATAGCGACGGCGAATAACCGTCTTCAAGGAAGTGATGCTCTGTCAGCCAGATGGTGTCGTATCCCAGCTCCTCCGCTTTGACGCATTGGCGCAGGTGACCTTCGTACAGATCGGTGAACGGAATCCGCCACTGAGTTGGATTGCGAAACGCGAACAGTAGACCGACATTTAACATAAGTGCCTCACAGTTTGGTTTGCGTGTGAATTATTGCTGCTTGTAAATTTGCTGCGCCAAATAATTTGGCTCCCCGACCTGGCTAATCAATTCGAGCTGGCTCTCCAGCCACTGCAGATGATCCTCCTCAGAAACCAGCATGGCCTCGAGCATTTCGCGGCTGCCGTTGTCGCCAGCTTCGACCGCCAGGGCGATCGCTTTATTAAAGCGAGTGATTGCCGCGACTTCCAATTCGAGATCCGCTTTGAGCTGATCACTGACCTTTTCGCCAATCCTGATTTTATCCAGACGCTGTAAATTGGGGACGCCCTCGAGATGAAGTATGCGGTCGATCACCAGTTCCGCGTGCTTCATCTCGCTGATTGATTCCTGGCGAATCTTCTCCGCCAATCGCTCGTAGCCCCAGTTCTGACATAACTTGGCATGGATGAAATACTGATTTATTCCGCTCAGCTCCATAGTCAGTATTTCTTGCAGGCTCTCAATAACCTTAGAGTTTCCCTTCATCGAGAAATGCTCCTTCGCAGCGCGTCGAGAGATCGATCCAAGTTTGACCGCGCCCCCCAAGCGCGGTCTATATCACAACTTTACCTCAAAGCAGTACGAGGGTCCGCGAAACCTTCACGAATTTGGCTTCGCGCGCGCTCTATTTATGGCAGGGAGACAAAACGTCTGAACACCAGGGGCGCCGCAATCGAACATCGGCGAACTTGCTGGATCGCCCGGTTGTGAGAGTCTTCAGGCGCCTTCTCCGGAAGCCTGCACTCGCTGCACTCTTTCCTGCAGTTCACGCACCAACGCCGGATAACCCTTGCTGTTAATCACGCGGTTGAATTGGTTTCGATAATTGGCGACGACACTGATGCCTTCCACGACTACGTCGTAGGCTTTCCAAACGTCGCCATCACGCTTGAGCCTGTAGTTGACGCTGATCGGCTTATCGTGACCCTGCAAAGTGATGTAACTATTGACCTGGCAATAGTCATTGCCGTCGAAGATTTCGCGGACGAACTCAATTTTGGCGTCCCTGGAAACGCCCTCAGCCTTCGACAGATTAGCTCGCGACAAATAAATTGCTTCGGTCAGATTGCCAAAAAGTTTGGCGAAGCGATGGCGCTCGTTGTCATCGAGAGATTTCCAATGAACGCCAAGCGCGTTGCGCGCCATTTCGAGCACGTCCCAATGTGCTTCGACCAGCGCGCGCATTTTATCGCGGCAGATCTTCTGGCCGCTCTGGCACTCGGGTGCTCTCGATTCGGCCAGCAGTTGATCCGCAAGCCCCTTCATCTGAGCCATCGGATCAGAGGACGTACCCGTCCGGTCCGCCAGCGCGAAGCCGCTGATGGCGGCGAGCGAGATCGTTAGAGACAGCGCGAACGCAACGAATGCCCTGCGTACGATTGCCATGGCACCACCATCACCATCTTTGAATTTATCCGGACGCATAACCTGATTCCGCTGGTGGCCGATCGCCAACGGTAGCGGCGAGCGTGCTCAAGTGCGGCCCCCGCGACGTCCGGGAATGACCAAATCCAAATAAAAGGTTATGCGTTCAGACCATACTTTGCCAAGAATGATTCGAGCGCGCGAATACACTCTGCGGGCCGTTCGATCTGAAGGAAATGAGTGGTGTGCGGAATTGCTTCATATTCGAGGGAGAGCTCCGCCGCCATCGCTTGTCCGATCAAGGCCGGGGCGCGCGCGTCCTCTAGATCGGGGTCGGCGCAAATCAGCTTTACCGGCACGGGAAATCCAATCATCCGCGGCCACAGCGTAGGGTCGTCGTTGGTCTCGAACGTGCGCGCTTCGAGTTCTCGCGGACAAGCCAGAACCCATTGCCCAGACGCGTCGTCGTACCGCAGCGTTGCGCGCGCCATCGCTTCATAGGCTTCGGGCACCCATTTGCCGAAGACCGGCACCGAGGCGAGCTGCCGCGCGAAATCGCTCGGCTCGTTGTAGCTTTGGGTGCGGCGGCGCGCACGCGCCGTAAGGTCGTTCTTATCTGCTTCCTGCAACGGCTGTAGCAGGTGGCCGTCGCGCGGATAGATCGGCGGATCGAACAACACCAGCGCATCCCAACGCGGGCCCATCTCCAGCGTGTGCAGAATCGCGGTGACAGCGGACAGCGAATGGAATACGCCGGCGGTTTTCCTGGCGCCGAAATCTTCCTGCACGGCGCGCCACACGTTTTCCATATCGTGGGTGAAGGTCGGGATATCATGGCCCGAAGCGCCGTGCAGCGGATTGCGCCCATGATTACGAAAATCAAACAGCACGACTTCGTAGCGATCGCACAGCGGCCGCCAAAACGGCAGATAACCATCGATCGCGAGACCATTGCCGTGGCTGAGCATCAGGCGCGGTCCGTCGACTTTGCCGTGCTGGCGGACCACGATGACGGCACCATCGTCCATCGTGAGACTGAGGGTGCGATTTGGCTCAGGAACCGGTTCGATTGCAATTGTGCGCGCGCTCAAAAGGTAAATGTAACCTCGATTCGGTTGATAGCTTCGGTGGTCGGGCTACTCTAACACAGGCGAGGCACGCCATGAACGCTTCCTGCGCAACTGCTAATCGATGTTGATATAGGCTTCTACGACAATCCACTGGCCGGCTCATCAGGGATTAAGGGCTGACGCGCCCGGATGAGTTGCGGCCGCAGCAAGCTCGCTATCGGAACAGGTCTTCGCGGATTCGATCGCGGAGAGCAGGGTCGTCAGGCGAATTTTCTGTTGTTCATCGCTGGGACAGAGGGGATGGTTGCCAAGCGCGGCGTTCGGTTGGGTCATGCTGGCGCCCAATTCGTGGACACATTCGTTGCTGCCATTGTGAAGATATTGCTCGAAGTATGGTTCCAGTGCCTTGCCCTTTCGCAGAGAGAGGCATTCGTAGAGCTGCTGGGCGCGCGCGCCCAGATTGTAGCCGCTCAGACTTGCGAACACCGCGAGTGCCTCGGGGGATGTGAGAGAATCGAAGTGCGACAAGCGACTAGTCACGTATGCGGAATGGTCCGCATAAGCCTTCTCGGAGTACGAGTTCTGCTGCAAAACAAAAAGCGCGAGATTGGAAACGATGGCGCGTTTGAGCAGGCGCGCGGGCGATAGCTGTTCGCCGGACGCCGGCTTGGCGAGAGCGATATTGGCTTCCGTGGTGGGAGTGGCGGAGGGCTTCGCGGCTATAGGCTTGTAATGATACGACCATGAGCGCGCCAATGTGGTCGAAACCGCGCCCGCCACGAGCAAGAGCAGTATCGCAACAACCCGCGCATAGTATGCGAGAGAACCGCCAGATCGGCTGTGC
>DATJOQ010000426.1:0-2556 GCA_035506935.1 Binataceae bacterium (SeqCode)
ACAGCGCCTCGACCTTATCGACCGCTTCCGGCGTACTCCGCGCCGACGGCGTCACGATCACGCGGCGATCGCGAAACAGTTCCTCGTCTGCCGCGATTGCACCGGTAGTCTCTTTGCCTGCCACCGGATGGACCCCGACCAACGCCATTGCAGGTCCCAGCAAAGGTTCGAGTTCGCGCACCACCCAGCCCTTGACGCTGCCAACGTCGGTGACGACGCAATCGGCAGGCAGGTACGGCATCATCGCGGAGAGCGTCGAGGGAAAGGCCAGCACCGGCGTCGCCAGCATCAGCAGGTCTGTATTTCGTGCGGCTTCGATTGGATCGCATGTGGCGGCGTCGATTATTCCGCGTTCCAGTGCGATATCGAGATTGGCTTGCGTCCGGCCGAGCCCAACGATGCGTTCGACGAGGCCATGCTTGCGCGCGATCAGGGCGAGCGACCCACCGATCAGCCCAACCCCGGCAATGGTCAGTTGCTTAAACAGCGCGGCCATTGCGATCGTCACTCAGTTGCCGAGGCGTTCTTTAAGATTAGCAACTGCCGATGCGACAATGGCCACAGCACACAGGCCAAGGCAATCAAGAAGACGAGACCAAAATTACCAAGCGTACGGCTGAATAATATCCATCCACGGAGGAATGCCGTCAGGATGTCGGAGTAGATCGCCTGCCGTTTCAGTGCCAGTGGCATCCCAATGATCATGATATGAAAGGGCAACAGTATCAGCCCGATCGACATAATTTCCAATCCAAACCACCTGTGTAGCACCCATCCATGATGGACAGACCCCCAACGGAAATAGAGTAATCCAGCCACTCCCAGTGGAAAACTCAAAGAATAGGCCCATGCCATCAGCAAATCGGGCCATTGCTGGCCGCGCGGTCTTTTTGGCATCATTTGGAATGTCTGAGTAATCGTATAGATGAGAGCGCTCAGCCAGGTATACCCAATCGTTCGAGGGTCGCGATCAGGCGGCGGTTTTCTTCCGGCAACCCAACACTAATCCGCACGTGGCGCGGGAAACCGTATCCGCCCATCGGACGCACGATCACCCCCATTCGCAGCAGCTCGTCATAGACCGCACGCCCACCGCCCACGTCCGCGAGAATAAAATTCGCCTGGCTCGGCACATATTCGATTCGCAGGCGGGCAAACTCCCGTTCGAGGTACGCCATCCCTTCGGCGTTGTTCGCCAAGGTGCGCCGCACGTGCTCCTCATCGTCCATCCCGGCGACCACCGCGACTTGGCCGAGCGAGGTCACGTTAAACGGCTGCCGCACTTTGTCGAGTAGCTGAACCAGCTCAGGACGCGCCACTGCATAACCGACGCGCAGTCCCGCCAGTCCAAAAATCTTCGAGAACGTCCGCAGGGTGACGATCAAGCGATTGCCGTCATGGTTCCTGAGCGAGTCAGGATATTGCTTATCCCGCACGAACTCGAAATAGGCTTCATCAGCGACAACCACAACATGCTCGGGCACGTGCTGGATAAAGGCGTCCCATTCCGCCTGCCGATAGATCGTTCCGGTCGGATTCCCCGGGTTATCGAGAAAGACGATCCGTGTATTGGCGTCGATCCGCTGCGCGATCGTGCCAAGGTCGTGATGCCATCCGGGACGCATCGGCACCACTCGTCCCTCGCCTCCGGCGGCCGCCACCGCGAGGCTATAAATCGCAAAGGAATGCTCCGAGAAAACCGCATTGAGGCCTGGCCGCAAGAACAAAAAGGCCATCAGGTTCAAGACCTCGACCGATCCTCCGGCCATAAATATATGGTCCGCGCCGACCCCATGCTTTGTCGCGATTTTCTGCCGCACCGCCCAGTTCGATCCGTCGGGATAACGGTTAACGTCATACAGCGCCGCGGCCACTGCCGCCATCGCCCTGGGTGAAGGCCCGAGCGGGTTTTCATTGGAGGCGAGCTTGACCGGCTCCTCAATTCCCAGCTCGCGCTGCAATTCCTCAATCGGCTTGCCCGGCTCGTAGGGATGCAGCGCGGCGACGGTCGGCAGCACCAAATCTGCTGGATTAATCATTACATTCTAGGCTCCGGCGACAGGCCTTCAGGCACCCGCCAGCCTTCCCTCAGGATATGAACCCAGCACCTTCAAAAACAAGGCCCGCCGCTCCAGCGCAGCCAGCGCGCGCGCGACTTTCGGGTCGCTCCGATGGCCTTCAAGATCGACGAAAAAGACATACTCCCAGGCTGACTCGCGATGGGGCCGCGACTGGATCATCGTCAGGTTGATATGCTGGCGCGCGAACAGGCTGAGCGCTCCATGCAACGCCCCGGCCCGTTCTGGGAGGGCGAACAGCAGGCTGGTCTTGTCGCTGCCGCTCGATGCTACCGCCTCACGCCCCAGTATCAGAAAGCGCGTCGTATTATGGGCGAGATCCTGGATATTCTCCGCGAGGATCCTGAGACCGTAGGCGCGCGCCGCCGCCGCCGGACCGATCGCCGCCGCAGCTGCATCATCTGCTGCCATTTTGGCCGCCAGACTGTTCGACGCCACCGCCTCTAGCTCGCAATGTGGATACTCGGTCGCCAGATAG
>DATJOQ010000427.1:0-9661 GCA_035506935.1 Binataceae bacterium (SeqCode)
TGACTCCTGATTGGCATCCGATTCTGGATGAGGCGCCTGGTGTTCGCGGTTTTTACCTGGCGCTTGGTTTCAGCGGGCACGGCTTCAAACTCGCACCGGCGGTAGGCGAAATGGTTGCCGACCTGGTAATCAACGGCAAGCGAGAGGACTCCGACGTGCACGCCTTCCGCTACAGCCGGTTTGCGGAAAACAAGCCTGTGCGCGGAATGTACGACGAGGGCCTGATGGGTTAGGCGGCGGTCAGACAGATTCGCAGGAGCGCTTCGCTCCAAGAGTGGCCGTTCTCCGCCGATAGCCAGTGTGTGTTATACAGCCGGCAGTATCTCAGGCTTAAAGGAGGAAGGTCATGGAGAGTCTGAAAAAGATCCGAGTAAGCCGTGCCGACATGATGAAGCGCGTGGCCCGCTTCGATGAACTAAAAGGTTCAGACGGAGGGCTGCCCGACAGCCGCATGCCCGGATGCGAGCGTACTCTCATCAATGTGATCGGATTCCAGCCGCCGGCATCGACAGACGCCGCGGTCGTGTCGCCGGTGGGTGCTGACGCGTCCCGAATGGCGGCGATAAAAATCTCCGAAGGCTTCAATCTTGGCTACTGCAAGGCGGTGCCTGGCAAGGGCCCGATGATGCATAATCACGACACCAACGAAACCTTCGTTTCGATGACCGGCACCTGGCGCTGTAGCTGGGAGAACGAAGAAGGCAAAGTCGAGTCGGTCGACCTGAATCCGCTCGACGTGATTTCCTTCCCACCTGGAGCGATCAGACGGTTCGAGAACGTGACTCCCGGCGATCCCAACAGGGAATCGATTTTGATGTTCGTGATCGGAGGGAACGCTCCGCGTGCCGAATTCACCGACGAGTCGGTACGGCAACTCGAAGCGGCCGGTCTGTGGGCTTCGAAGTAGACATACCAAATAACTAATCGTTTGCCGCGAGTAGCTAATCTGCGGCGGGAAATTCCGGGCGAGCCACCTCCGGCCGGCTCGCTCCGGCGCCAGGCGACGAAGCGCTAGCTCCCATGTTGGTGCGTGTCTGATTCAGCCTGATGATCTGTTCGGCGATCTGGCCGGCGAACTTCTCGACGTCGAGGCTGAGAGCAGGCGATTCGTCGGCGTTTTGGCCGGCTGTCGCGCTGGTGGTCGTGGTCTCGGTTGCAAACAGGATGGCTCCGCTATGGCCGTCCTTGATCGACCAATTTGCACTGAGCGCCGATTGGCCTTGTTGGTCCGCGTCGAAGCGATGCACCTGCACTTCAACCTGATAATCAATTTTGGGTTCGCCAAACCAGGGAAACAGGACGACGCGTTCGGTTCCAAGCGACTGGGCCAGATCCTGCGCCAGAACTCGCTGGAAGTTGGAGTCCAACGGCTCTGCCCATCGGTTCTCCGCGGATAGCTGAATTCGATCGGCATCGATTCGGGTTACCATCTCGGGTCGCTTGAGATAACCCGGAAACCTCACCGGCCCCACACCGATCGAAATCTGGTGATCTCCGCTGACGTAGGGCGCGAGCGCACTTGCCGCCGTTGGCGTCAGAATAAAGAAGCGCGACGTGTCCTGGCGCGGGGGCAGTATCGTGCAGGCTTGAATCGCAAGCATCACCATAGTGAGCGATCGGCAAATCGGGCTGAAGCTGGATCTATTCATCGACTGTTATCGGGGGCGTAACGGCCTCTCACCAGCGCGCTGGGATTTCGCTGCAGGAAATCGGCGAGCTGGCGGATGGTGCTCGATGCTTCAGAAAGGTTGTCGAGGGTGACGTCCAGCCGATAAGCCAGTGGCGAACCGGGCGCGACTGCGTTTTGAAAAGACTGCATCGTCGCTCTTGCCTGTACCAGGGCTTGGTCAGCATCGTCGGAGGTTTTCTTCATACTCGCAATCAGCGGATCGGCTTTGTTATTGAGGTCGGCGATCTCCTCATGCACCGAGATGACAACCTTGTTCAAAGTGGCGGTGGTATCTTTCAGCGAAGCGAGCGTTGCCTTGATATCGGGCGAGCTGAGGAGCTGATTCGCGGCGTTGGCGGCGTAGGTGATCGATTTCACCAGCGCGTCGAAATCGATCTTGTCCAGTCGCGCGAGCGCCTTCATCGCGGCGTCTTGCACTTGCTCGAGGTCGGTCGGGATAGTTGGGATTTCAGGATACTTCGCGGTACCGGGTTCGAGCGCCAGATTCAGCGGAGTACCAGGATGCAGGTCGAGATCCACGTAGAGCAAACCGGTGAGCAGGCTTTCGGTATTCAACTGCGCCCTGAGTCCGCGCTTGATCCAGTCGGGGAGAGCGCCCGGCTGGACCGCTGTTGCGGTGCCGCCCTGGTTTTTGACCTGTGACTCGTTGATTTCGATAACCACGGGTAACGACACCGACGCCTGTTGCTTGAGTTTTCCGTAATCTGGCGGAACGCCAAGCCTGATTTCCGAGACCGATCCGATCTCGACACCGCGGATTTTGACCGGAGCGCCGACCTTAAGCCCGTTGAGGCCACCTTGAAAAAAGCAGATGAACTTCCGCTCCTGGCGGAACAGACGCCCGGAGCCCAGCACGACAATCGCTGCCACGATTAACGCCAGGCCGCCGGTGACAAAGAATCCAATCGCGGCAGAGCTAGTGCGCTTGGCCATTGCTTGTTGACTCCTTTTCCGGCTCTCCGCGAGTGAGAAACTGGTGCACGGTGGGATTGGTAGAATGCGCCAGCAGGTCCTTGGGATCGCCGGACGCGATCATCGTGCGGCTTTCCGCGTCGAGAAACACGCTATTGTTCGCGATCGTAAAGATGCTCGCCAGCTCGTGGGTTACGACCACGATGGTTGCGCCCAGGCTCGCGCGAAGTTCGAGGATCAGATCGTCGAGCAGGCGCGAGCTTATCGGATCGAGGCCGGCGGAGGGCTCGTCGAAGAACAGGATCTCGGGGTCGAGCGCGATCGCTCGTGCGAGGCCGGCACGTTTCTGCATGCCTCCGCTTATCTGGCTGGGATAGTAATCTTCGAATCCGCTGAGACCGACGAAGGCGAGTTTGAGCGACGCCATCTCGCGAATCTGGGCCGGGGTGAGATCGGTGAATTCGCCGAGCGGCAATCCTACGTTCTCGGCCAGCGTCATCGAACTCCACAGCGCGCCGCTCTGGTACAAGATACCGAAGCGATGCATCATTCGCTCGCGTTCGGCCGGCGCGGCTTTGGTGAAATTGAAATCGCCGTAGAAGATCTCGCCGGTCGCCGGCTCATTCAACCCGATCAGATGGCGCAGCAGGGTGCTCTTGCCGCATCCGCTGCCGCCCATGATCACGAAGATATCGCCCTTGTTTACCGTGAAGTTGAGGTCGCGCATCAGGACGAAACTGCCATACGCCATGGTCAGGTTTCGCACGACGATATGAGGCTCGGACGCTGATGCTGTCCTGTTGTCCGGCGAAGCTTCGACCGTGGCGCTCATCAGATACCAAGTATGTTGGTTATGAAGGCAAAAATTCCGCAGGCCACGACCACCAGCACGATCGAGGTTACGACAGCGCGCGTGGCTGCATCGCCCACCGCTGATGAGCTCTTGCCGCATTGGAGCCCGCGCAAGCATCCCGCCATTGCGATCAAGCCGCCGTAAACAGTGGCTTTGACCAGGCCAATGAAGAGGTAGGTGAACGAGATCGCGTGAATCGTTTCTCTCATGTAGGTGCTGGGTGACAGACCGAGCATCGAGACGCCGACGAAACCGCCGCCGAGGATGCCCATGAAGTCGGAGTAAAGGCACAGCAGCGGCATCATCAAGACCAGTGCAATGACGCGCGGCAGTACCAGGAATTCCAGCGGCGAGATTCCCAGCGTGGTCAACGCGTCGGTTTCCTGCGTAACCTTCATCGTGCCCAGTTGCGCCGCGAAGGCCGCGCCGGTTCGACCTGACATGATGATCGCGGTCATCATCGCGCCCATCTCGCGCAGCATCCCGATGCCGACCAGGTCGGCGACGTAAATCGACGCGCCGAATTGCTGGAGCTGAACCGCGCCCATGAAGGCCAGAATCACGCCCACCAGGAACGATATCAACGTAACGATTCCGACTGCATTTGCGCCGCAATCCTGTACGATCTCGACGAAATCAACGCGACGAAAACGCGCGCGTCCCGCCAGGAACTTGAGCCCGGTCAGCGAGAGATCGCCGACGAAGGCCATGGTCTCACTCACGGCGCGGCCGTAATCGATGGTGAAATCGCCGACGCGCACCAGGAATGAGGGCCTGGTCTCATCGGCGCGCGCGCCCTTTTTCTCCGGGACGGCCTCTGCCAGCGCGAGCAACCGCTGAACTCCGGACGGCAAGCCGCTGCGGTCGTCGGTAATTCCACGCGCGCGGCAAAATTTGCTCACGCCGACGAGGAAGGAGACCAGCCCGCTGTCCCATCCGCGTAGTTGTGAAGCGTCGAAGGCGACGCGGGCGGGCGCGGGAGTCGACGCGAGTTCGGAAGTTACGACGGTCGCGGACGGCAAATTTCGGCTCACGTGCCATTTGCCCAGAAGTTTGATCACCAGCGTCGATTGGTCCGGCCGGTCGAGCGACAGCAAATTTCCGACCGCGACGGTGCTGACGGAACTCATCACGGCCTCTCGGCTGCTTCGAGCGCTGAGAATGGGGATTTTAATTCCATTGATAACTGTTCGGTCGCGTCGACGACGCTCCGATAGTCAGTTGAATCTCATCGAGGGATGTGAGACAAGGCCCTCGATTACTATTTACAGGTGGGACGAACCCGAAGAACCCACCAGAATCAGCATAACTCAGCGGTTACTGCGTATCGCGCGGCGATTACGATGAGCCATGAGCTTAATCGAGGGGATGACGGCGGAGGCGAAGTCCGCTACACTATGTCCAGAAAAATTGTACCGTGGTTAGCCACCACGGTCGAAGTAAAGCTCCCGCATCGCGCTGGCCGCATGCATGATTTTAGATTTGGCCTCTTGCTCAGGGAGTTCCTGTCGATCAGACCACCTGTATGCACACCACCTACATCGCGAATCATCAACTGCCTGAGAATCAACCAGATGCCTAAATTCAGCTTCCGTGGTGTGGAACATCGCGTCCGGTTCCTGGGAATAATCGCAGTTTTGCTTTTAAGCGCCGCCGCGATCTGGCGAATTGCAGATAGAGTTGAGCATTCAAACTGGCTGCGTGCGGCGAGCGCGCGCTACGACGTACGGGATTACGGGGCGTCCGGCAACGGCGTGACGAAAGACACGAAGGCGCTGCAGAGCGCGATCGACGTTGCCGCGCACAACGGCGGTGGCGTGGTAATTTTTCCGCCCGGCGCGTACATCAGCGGCACGATTCATCTTAGAAGTAACGTCACGCTTGACCTCGAAGGTGGCGCCACGTTGGTCGCCAGCCGAGATGACGGCGATTTCGATCCCTACGAGGCGCCGTCCAATGGCAGCCTGAGCCTGGGCAGGATTACCTGGGTGGTCGACAAAGGGCGTCCGCATTGCGCGATTCGCCCGGCATTTTTGCAAAGGACGGCAGACAATCCCGATACTACCTACACTGACTACTCACTCATTGTCGGTGACAATGTAAGCAACGTCGCGATCGATGGGCTTGGAACGATAGAGGGGAATCGCATCGCTCGGGGTGGCCCCAAGCTTATCGCTCTGCGCAACTGCAATCACGTCGCTATTCGTGGCATCACGTTGCGCGACGCGCCAAACTACAACATCAGCTTGGTGGGATCGCAGAATGTGGACATCGAGGGATTGAGCATCCTTAACGGTTATGCCGACGGTATCGATCCCGACGGATCGAAGTTCGTGCGAATCGCCAATTGCTATATCGATACCTGGGACGACGCCATCTGCGCCAAGGCCAGTCTGGCGATGGGCCATCGGATGTCGACCGAGAATCTGGTGGTTACCAACTGCATCCTGAAAACTTCGAACAGCGCGTTCAAATTCGGCACCGAAAGCGAGGGGAATCTTCACAATGTCGCGCTGAACAATTGCGTGATGCTGCCGAGGGATCGCGGACGGCCGCCAATTTCAGGCGTCGCGATAGAATCGGTTGACGGCGGCGAGGTTGACGGAGTGGTGGTCTCCAACGTGGTGATGCGAGAGGTGAGAACGCCGATATTCCTGCGGTTGGGCAACCGCGGACGTGGGATGGCGATCGGACGGCCCGGCACGATGAGCAACATTAATATAAGTGACATTGTGGCCACCGACGCGACCCATCCGATATCGATCCACGGCTTGCCGGGTTCGCCGATCAAGGATGTGGAATTGTCGAACATCAAGTTGGGCGAAAGGGGCGGGCGCAGGTCGGCCGTGTTCGACGTGCCCGAGCTTCCTCACGATTATCCCGAGGGCGAGATGTTCGGTTCGCTGCCCGCGTACTCGATTTACGCGCGCCACGTCGACGGGCTCAGCGTCAGCAACCTGCGCGCGGATTGGGAGCAAAGCGACGTGCGGCCGGCGGCGATCTTCGAGGATATCAAGGCGCTTTCGGTCGAAGATGTGCGCGTCGATATGAGGTCGAAATCGGAATCACCCCTGATCCTACGCGAGGTCAAAGATTCTATGATTAGGGACGTCTCGGCGGAAAGCCCGGCGCCGCCGATCAAGATCGGCGCCCCGAATCGCAACCGAAAGAAACTCGACCTGACGAATCAGCATTTCGCCTTGTCGAAAGTGCAAGCCATTCGTCAGTAGGGGCCCGGCGATCGGCGCAAGGTCGCGTAGGAAACAAGAAGGATAGGACAATGCCGAAACTTAAAAAGCCAGTCAGCCAGATGGTCGCGGAAGCGAATGCGGAAATCGAGACGGTCAGCGTCACCGACGCCATCAAGCTTAAACAAGATCCCAACGTGGTGTTTGTCGACATCCGCGACATCCGCGAACTCGATCGTGAGGGCCGGATTCCTGGGGCGTTCCACGCGCCGCGCGGGATGCTCGAGTTCTGGGTCGACTCGGAGAGCCCGTATCACAAGGAGATCTTCGACTCGGGCAAGAAGTTCCTGTTTTTCTGTGCGGGCGGAATGAGATCGGCGCTGACCGCGCAAACGCTTCAGCGGATGGGTCTCGAGCCTGTATGCCACATGGAGGGCGGCTTCGGTGCGTGGAAGGCCGCCGGCGGCGCGGTCGAGAGCGGCAAGAAATCCTGACTGGGTGGAGAAGGGAAACGCTTCAGAGCGTTTCGCCGCTTTTGTCCTTGTCATTTCGAGCGGAGTCCGCGGAGCGACAAATCCCGGGGTTGCTGATTCTCTTTTCGGGATTCCTCACTTGCAGAGTCGCTCGAAATAACAAAGGTACAGGCCCTCTCTTTAACCCTCCCCCCGGTCAGAGAGAGGGGATAAAAGGTCATGAGAAGAGTCGAAAAGCTGTGCTCAGTTCGTCACGGCTTTTCGCCGCCGTGGGGATTATCAATCACAAACTTCCAGGTGCCGTCGCTTTGGCGTCGCACGACCTCAGCGCTGCGCGAGCCCATCGTGACCGGCTTGCCGTCGGCGTCGGTACCGCTCACGCTCCAGGTCGCCTGAGTTAGAGCCAAGGTTCCGTCGCCGCTTTGGACGCCGTCGACCTTGATCGTGAAACGGGGCTTGATGGCGAGGAAGCCCTTCATGATCTCGCGAATCGCGGCGTGACCGATTACCACCTCGCCGCTATCCTGAACCATGCTGGCGCTCGGCTCGTATAGCGCTACCGCCGCTTCTAGGTCGCCTTTATTCAACGCTTCGATTAGAAGCAGATCGCATTCCTCGGGTTTGCGTGCGGGCATGATGGAAACCTCCTGGGTTTGAACGCTGTTCGGGAGTATAGACGAGCTTGGAACTCGCTTGGGCCAAAGTCAAGCTGCCACACGAAAAGAAAACCGCACGACGATGAACGACGAACTTGAGGGCGATTTCGCGACGAGGGGAAGCGCGATCTTCAGCCGCGACGGGCGCTATCGCTATCGGCTTACGCGGCAATGGCGTCGCAGCAGATCGGCGCCGCTGACTTTCATCTTGCTCAATCCGAGCACGGCCGACGCGACGCGCGACGATCCGACTATCCGGCGCTGCGTCGGGTTCGCCAAGGCGCGCGGCTATTGTGCGATGACCGTGGTTAATTTGTTCACGCTGCGCTCGACCGATCCCAGCGGATTGTATCTTGCCGGCGATCCGGTCGGGCCGCGCGGCGACGCGCATATCGAGCGCGCGATCGCGGATTCCGCCGAAGTGATCGTGGGATGGGGAGCGCATGGCGATTTGCTGAATCGCGGGAAGGCTGTGATGGATCGATTTCGCGACTGCAACCTGCTTGCGTTCGGGCTGACCAGGAATCGGCAGCCCAGGCATCCGCTTTACTTGCCGAATAGCGCGCCGATTTTTTCGTTGCGCGCCTTGCTTGATCAAATACTCGCCGCCGATTTCGAAAACGGCTGTCAGCTCTCGGGCTCGTCGACCACGAGGTATACCGTGCCTTCGGGCAACTGATATGCGTGAGTGAAAGGCGCCCATCCCGCGACCCGCTCGATCAGCTTGGGCTTGCCGTCGATCGAGTCGAGAATTTCATCCCAATCCTCGATTTCAGCGTCTGGGATTCTGTGATAGGTGCGATTACGCTCATAGACCATGAGACATTGGGCCATCGCGGATATCCCCCGTGGTCGGCAGTGTAGCTCAACTCGTTGCTCAATCGTGAGCGGCGTCATCTGAGACGAATCTATGGATCCAAAGGGCAAGGTAGCGTTAATCACCGGTGGTGCACGGATTGGAAAAGCGGTGGCGCAGGCGCTCGCGGCGCGTGGATGTGCCCTGTCGCTAACCTATCGCTCGTCGCGCACGGCGGCGGAAGAATCCGCTGAAGCGGCGAAGGCCGTCGGCGTGCCGACATTGATTGTGCACGCCGACGTGACCAACGAGGCTGATGTCGATGCGGCCGTGAAGGAGACGGAGCGATCGCTCGGCCGGCTCGACATCCTGGTCAACATGGCCTCGACTTACGTGAAGACGCCGTACTCGAGCTCGGTCGATTGGACCGCGACGCTGGAGGCCAACGCCAAGAGCGCGTTTCTGTTCACGGTGCACGCGGCGCCGATTATGCAAAAGAGCGGCGCGGGGCGGGTTATCAATATCAGCGATTGGCTGCCGGTCAGCGGACGTCCGCGCTACAAGGGCTATACGCCGTACTACGTTTCGAAATCCGCCGTGATCGCATTGACCGAGAGCCTGGCGCTCGAGCTGGCACCCGAAATCCTGATCAATGCGATCGCGCCCGGCCCGATCATGCCGCCACCCGATCTGACTCCCGAGCAAAACGCGGCCGTGGTCGAAGTCGTGCCGCTGAATCGATGGGGTGGCGCGGAAGAAATCGCCAAGGCGGCGCTCTTCCTGATCGAGACCGATTTCGTCACCGGCGAATGCATCCGCGTCGACGGCGGTCGCCATCTTTACTGATCGAACCGCGCTGCGCGGGTAGCGGCCGACGATCTATTTCAACGGGTTATTCCAGGAGTCAAGGAAAGTCATCTCCGTAACCGAACGGCGCGATATCGGGCCGTGCCCGCGTCCCACCGGATATCCAATCGGCACCACGGCCGCGGTTCCCCACGGTTGCGGGATCGCGAGCATCTCGCGGATTTCGGGTTCCACGACGCACAACAGCGTAGTAAGCACGCATCCCAGCCCTTCCGCGCGACAGGCC
>DATJOQ010000428.1:0-6646 GCA_035506935.1 Binataceae bacterium (SeqCode)
GACTCGTTCGATCGAGCGCGCGAGCTTCACCTGCCGCCACACCCGCACCACCATCGGCACGCCCGCGATATCGCTAAGCGGCTTGCCCGGTAATCGGCTCGAGCCATAGCGCGCGGGAATCAGCGCGATTACCGAAAGACCACCCAGAAGCTAACTCCGTTGACGAAAATCATCTAAACGAATGCGATCAAGATATTTGAGTGCGGAAGCGGCTGCAAATTTGCGGGGCGCGACAATTCACAAGCGCGAAGCATCAGCGCCATAAGACCTGACGTCGGCGAGCTTTTGGATCGGCTTCGCCACGAAGCCGTTATCAAACGTATAGGCCGAAAGGATTCATCGCGCGGCCGCGGCTCGCATCCTTTTACCAGCGGCCTCTCCTGAAACCGTCAAATGATCGCGAGTCGCTGCGCGCGCGGCATCGGCGTCACGCGCCAGAATTGCCTTGCTGATACGAATGTAGCCTTCACGCACGCGCGAGTTGATCCGAAACGCACCGAAGGCTGTCCTCACGTAGAAATCCGATCGGTCCCATAGCGCTGAGGACAGCCGCGCCACGTCGGGCGATCGGGCCATGTCATGGATAGCGCCGTGGAAGGCGCGGTTCAGCAAGCGATGGTTGGGCGGTCGCGCCGGCGCCGGCTCGCGCCGGTCCAGTTCGCGGAACAGGCCGGTAAGCAGGCTGGAAAATTCCGCTGCTTGCTCCTCCGAATGGCGCATCGCCGCAAGCGCGCTGACTTCCGCCTCCATCGCGGCGAACATCCGAAAGAAGTCTTCAACCTCGTCCGCCTCCGGAGCGCGCACCCTGCATCCCACCTGCGGCACGATCTCGATCGCGCCGTCACCCTCGATACGCTTAAGCGCTTCCATCACGGGCTGGCGGCTGACACCCAACTGGCGTCCGATTTCCGCCACCATGATCGGATCGCCCGGCTTGAGGTCGCCGTCGAGGATCAGTCCTTTCAACCGCTCGGCGACGCGATCGGACAGGCGCGGATTGCTCCCGCGCGGGACCGCTTCGAGAAATCTGGGATCGTAGGTTGGATTTATCATGAGGCGGTTGCGCACTATTTTGGGGTTGACATCGAACTAATATACTAGCATGCTAGTGCCATGGCAACTCAATTCGATAGCTCGAGACCGTCGGCGGATGAAATCGCGCGGCGGATTGCCGCGATCACTCCCATCCTGGCCGCCAACGCGCAGGCCTGCGTCGAAGCGCGAAGCGTCGTGCCCGAGAGCATGAAGGCGATGATCGAGGCGGGGCTGTTCAAGATTCTGCAGCCGGCGCGCGTCGGTGGCTACGAGCTCAGCCTGCGAATCGAGTACGAAACCATCACCGCGCTCTCGGAGGTGTGCCCTTCCAGCGGATGGATCGTGATGGTGATGGGGGCGCATCATTTTTGTCTCGGCGCATGGCCCGAGCGCGCGCAGGAAGAGGTGTTCGGTGACGGCCGTACCGGACTCGTCTCGGGCACGCTCGCATGGCAGGGTAAGGCGCGTAAGGCCGACGGCGGCTATCGGGTCGACGGGCGCTGGCAGTTTTGCAGCGGCGTCGATCGCTCGAACTGGGTGATCCTCGGATGCGCGGATGCGGAGCGCGGCGGCCCGGGCGTGCACGTGGTGGTGCCGGCCGAAGAGATTATCGTCGACGACACCTGGCACGTGCTCGGGATGGAAGGTACCGGCAGCAAGGACATTATCGCGCACGACGTATTCGTGCCGGCGTATCGAACGATCGACACGCGTGAGCTGATGAAGGGATCGTCACCGCATACTTTGAACCACGCGACCAGCCTTTATCGAGTGTCGGCGGATTCGATGCTGTCGGCGTCGGTGCCGTCGGCGGTGCTGGGTTCGGCGAAATTCGCGCTGGATAAATTCGTCGAGCGCACCAAGGAGCGGCGCGCGGTGGCAACCGGCGCGCGCAAGGCCGAGCACGGACCGACCCAGCTTCGGCTGGCGGAATCGATGGCGGAGATGCAGTGTGCGGAGCTGCTGATTCGCGACGCCGCCGAGCTGATGGCCGAGGTCGCGAAATCGGGGCAGGGCGCGACCGACATGGGCTATCGCGCGCGAGTCAAATGGCAGGCGGCGTACGCGGCCGAGATTTGCCGGCGCGCGGTGTCGCGGCTGTATTCGGCCTCGGGCGCGCACGGCGTGTACAAGAGCTCGGCGCTGCAGCAGGCGTTTCGCAACGTGAGCGTTGGCGCACAGCACGCGAGCATCGACTTCGATACTTCGGGCGAGCTCTACGGCCGCATGCGTCTCGGATTGTTATCGCAGTAGCGGGGACGTCGCTGTCTGTCATTGCGAACGAGGTGAGGAATCTACGCGGAGCGATTATTCCGGAAAGCTTCGCCGCATACACAGAAACCGCTCCGCGTAGATTCCTCGCTCCGCAGACTGCGCTCGGAATGACTGCGGATCGCGGGCGAGCAGCGCATTTCTGAACCTCTCCCTTTTTTTCGCTGAAAAACTAGCGCACGCGATTGCGGCGTATACGGCGCTTGCGCGCCTTGACCTGAGTCGGATCGGTGCGCCGCTTGCGCGCGAGCTTGCTGTTGCGTCGATTGCGTTGGCGTGATGCTGGGGTCATCGGGTTACCTGTGGTTGATTGACGCAACAAACGTCGACCGCAGGCTGCGCGCCGGGTGCGGGACCGTTGATTTGCATCGCGTTGGTTGCTGTGGTTGCCGCGGGTATGCGGCTATCGACTCGTATCGTGTCACCCGTACCCACGGCTTCGGCGGGAATTCGATTAGCGGCCGGCAGGCTGGCGGCGACAGCGGCGCCAGTCGAGTACGCCTGACTGCCAACCACGGTCCCCCCCTGCATCGATACCGGACAGAGCGCGCTGGTCCTGCTCAGGACGCGGTTGTCGTCGTGAACGATAACCTGTCCGATCGGCGCACCCATCACCACCGGTCCGCTGGTGATAGCGGCCGGGATGTCGTAGTCGACCTTCAGGTCCCGAATCCGATTTTTGGGCACCACGATCTTGATGTCCTGGGCCGCGATCGGCTGCACCAGCGAGCCCTCGGGCAGGCGCACGTGCGCCGGAATCGGCTCGCCGCGCCTGACCACGGTCACGCGGGTGAAGTTATCGAAGCCCCATTCCAACAGGCGCCCAGCCTGGGCGAAGCGCTGATTGTTGGAAGGCGCGCCAAGCACCACCGCGATCAATCGCATGTCGCCGCGCTTTGCGGTCGCGGTGAGATTGAATCCCGCCTGGTAGGTGAAGCCGGTCTTGAGCCCGTCACATCCTTCGAAATGGCCGATCAGATGATTGGTGTTGCGCAGGATCGCCTGGCCGCCATCGAACAGCGCTTCCTCCTGGCTTGACCACTGCAGCAGATTGGTCTTCGCGATCAGGGTGCGGCCCAAAGTGGCGAGGTCGTAGGCGTCGGTCACGTCAACGTCGTGTGCCGGACGCGGCGGCAGGCCGTCGACAGTGTTGTATTCGGTGTGAGTCAGCCCCAAAGCGCGCGCGCGCCGGTTCATCAGGCGCACGCAGGCGTCGGTCGAGCCAGCGATTTTTTCCGCCACCGCCACCGCCGCATCGTTGGCCGACTTGATCAATGCGGCCTTCATCAGCTCGCCCAGCGGATGAACCTCGCCCTCGCGCAGGCCCAGCCGCGTGCCGCCGGTATTGGCGGAATTAGCCGAGATCCAAACCGGCGAATTGAGCGAAACGCGGCCCGCCTTGATTTGATCGGTGGCGACCAGCAGCAGCATCATCTTGGCCATCGAGGCCGGCGGCCACTGCATCTCGGGATTCAACTGATACAGCACGGCTCCGGTGTCGGCGTCTTCTAGAATGGCGCCGCGATACAGCGGGACCGGCTGCTTCACGCGGATAGCGTGGCGATGTATCCGATGCGAGGCAGAGGCCGGAGCCGGATACAAACCTTCGGCGCAGGTCGCGATTAATGCCGCACTTACCAAAAACCTCCACTTCGGCCACCAGCCCAAATGCCACCTCCTGTCGCAAGCTTCCGTAAGTCAGGGCGTATGCAAAAGGTCGACGTGCTGAGCCGACTTGGAGTCGCTGTGCTCTAAACGCTCGAGCGCCGCCAGATTGGTTCGCGCCGGTTCGTAGCTGGGCTGAGCCCGGCTCAGCTCCCTCCACTCCTCGCGGGCGCGGGCATAATCGCCCTGCTCGGCATAGATAACGCCCAGCATGTTGCGCGCTTCAGCCTGACCGGGATCGAGGCGCAGGCTCAATAGAAACTGCTGTTCGGCCTTTGCCAGGCGGCCTCGCCGCTCGTAGGCAAGACCCAAATTGAAATGAGTCTCGGGCCGGTCGGGTCCGAGTAACGTCGCGAGTTCCAGGATGTCAGTTGCCGCTTCCAGGCGCTCGTTCTCCAAATAAAGCATTCCCAGATTCAGGAACAACGCCCAATCGCTCAAACCAAGGTCGATCGCCTCGCGATATTCGCGCAGCTCGTCGCGATGCTGCCCGAGCATACCGTACGCGAAGCCCAAATGATAATGCGCCAGGGCGTTGTCGGGATGTTGCTGAATCACCTTCTGGTGAAGGCGGATTGCTTCTTTGTAGTCCTCCATGCCGAGGAAGTAATCCGCCAGCGGATCGCAGATTTGCTCTTGCGATTCGACTTCGGCCGCCGCCCAGGCATCAGTCGACAGCCCCTGAACCAGCGCGACCGCGAGCAGCAGCAGGGCGATTCTGGGGAAAAATCGGCTGATCAAGGAGCCCTAGACCTCGAATATCGCGGAGAAACACATACAAAACGAGACTTATACTACAGGAATATCCACAACCTATAAAGCTGCGCCGCCTATCTTTTGGCATTAAAACGCCGATTTGGCCCGCGATGGCCGGGCGCACGTGCATACGTCCGCCTGCCACTTCGTAATGACGGAAACAGACGTTGCTTGGTTACAAAAGGGAAGCTCGTCGCGGAGTTGGCTCTCGCGACGAGCGATTCGGAATTGGCGCGTCGATTCCAGGCGCAGCGCCTTGAAGCTGCGCCCTCATCGTCAACCTCGGCCGGGCTTAGTGCTCGGTGCCTGCGCTGGGCGAAGCTTCGGCGCCCGGCGAAGCCTCAGGGGTGGCCTTCTTATGATGGTGGTGCATCATGTGATGATGCTTGTGCTTGGGGGCCGGGCTGGCTTCCGCGCTGGGTTCGGCAGCGGGGGCAGCGCCTTCGGCCTGAGCAACCTTGGTCTGCGGATTGTCGGTAGCCGGTGCAGACTGAGCCATCACCGGTGCGGCCAGAGCGCCGGCAAACAGGACTGCGGTCAACACGGAAAGCGTGCGCTTCATACGTTTCGGATCTCCTTTGTCTCTCCCCCATCGGGGTCTGCGGGTTATTCGAACATAGCTAATAGCTAGTGTCATGCCATAGCCGCAAGCGGCCAAAAGCCTTTCGAACAAATGATTTATCGGTCGTGAAGCCTCGCGCCATCCGCTCCCATCAACGCAACTAGTTTAGCAACCCAACCGCTTTGGTGCGTGAGCTCGTAAGCGGCGCTAAGAGCGCGGGCGCCGATTGGGGCCGGTCGACTGTGATCGGCGTTGAGCGCGCAGCTCGCTGTACAGCGGTCCAAGTTCACGAAAAGCGCGCATGATAACCTTGAGATTGGCGCCAGATTGCTCGCCCGCCACGCGCGGCATATGGCGCACCTCCGCTTCACCCACACGCGCACCACGCGCGGTTACACGCGCCATCAACTCGGTGGAGATCATCGCACCCTGAGCGCGCAGCGTCAGGCCCTCCAGGAAATCGCGATGGAACAGTTTGAATCCGCAATCGATATCGCTGATCTTGATGCTGAACATCAGGCGCATCAAGGTGGTCCACGCCTTGCCGTTAACCCGGCGCATCAGCGGATCCGCGCGCGACACGCGATGGCCCACTACGACGTCGCACTCGGGCACCTTGGCGGCGAGCAGCGCGATATCGTTGGGATCGAACTGACCGTCGCCGTCGCACAATAGCACGTACGGCATCGTCGCCGCTTTGACGCCGGAAATCACCGCGCCGCCGTAGCCGCGATTTACCGGATGATGCACCACTTTGACGTGGCTGTCGGCGGCGGCCAGGCGGTCGGCGATTTCGCCGGTGCGATCACGGCTGCCGTCGTTGACTACGATAATTTCGTAGTTGTCGGCGATCGACGGTAATACCGCCGCGAGCCCTTTGACTACGCGCTCGACGTTCCCCTCTTCGTTGTGCGAGGGCAAAAACACGCTGATACCGGGTAATCGCGCGGGCACGTCGGAGGCTTGGGCGAGCCTCGACGAGTCCTGCTTTAACGCTTCAGATAACGGCTTCATTAAAACAACTGACTGTACTACTGACGCGGGCCAATCGCGAATCGTTCGATATGTCCTAATCGTTCAAGTTTCGATAGCCGCCGCGATAGAACACCAGGGGCTTGGTTTCGCGGGTCTCGGCCTCCTCGATCTCGCCGAGATAGATCATATGATCACCGCCCTCGTAGCCGGCGACCAACTTGCACTCGATAAAGGCCAGCACGCCGTTCAATATTGGCGCCCGATTCGCGCCAAGCCGATAACCGATTCCCTCGAACTTGTCACCCCCGCTCACCGCAAAACGTCGCGAGATATCCTCCTGGTCGGCCGCCAGGAAATTGACGTTAAAAACTTTGCTCTCTT
>DATJOQ010000429.1:0-2272 GCA_035506935.1 Binataceae bacterium (SeqCode)
GAAACGGTGGCAGAGCGGGCCTTCAGGCTCGCGGCCTAGCATTACCACCAGTTGTGAAGGGATCCGTTGCTCGCAACGGATCCCTTCACAAGAACTGAGGCGAACATGGCGTACGCGGCGCTAAAGCGCCGCTCTTTCACCGATTTCCCAACCCGAACCACCTAGTCCAGTACCTCTAGCGAAAAGCGAACGGCAAAGAGCGGCTCCTAGAACAACGTCTCCTGCCCACTGGTCAGGCTCCTCGGTCGCTTAATGCCAAAGTGGTCATAGGCAAGCTGTGTAGCCACCCGTCCGCGCGGCGTGCGATCCAGAAAGCCGATCTGTATGAGAAACGGCTCATAGATTTCCTCGATCGCGTCCGGTTCCTCAGCCAGCGATGCCGCCAGCGTGTTCACGCCCACCGGCCCGCCCTGGTACTTCTCAATAATCGTCAGCAGCAGCTTGCGGTCGATTTCGTCAAAGCCGTGCCGATCGACCTCGAGCATCGTGAGCGCAGCCTGCGCTGTAGGTTTGTCGATCTTTCCGGTACCGCGCACCTGGGCGTAGTCGCGTACCCGCCGCAATAAGCGGTTGGCAATGCGCGGTGTGCCCCGGCAGCGGGTCGCAATCTCCATGGCGCCGGGCTCGTCGATTTCGACGCCGAGAATCTCCGCCGAGCGTTGCAGGATGATCTTCAAATCGTCGTGCGTGTAAAACTCGAGCCGCAGCACGATGCCGAAGCGCGAACGCAGCGGCGCCGACAGCAGACCGGCGCGCGTGGTCGCGCCGATGAAGGTGAACGGACGCACCTCGATGGTGTGGGTGCGTGCCGACGGGCCCTGTCCGATGATGATGTCGAGCTTGTAGTCCTCCAGCGCCGAGTAGAGCAGCTCTTCCAGCGCCGGCTGCAGCCGGTGGACTTCGTCGATGAACAACACCTGCTTGTCGCGCAGGTTGGTGAGGATGGCGGTCAGGTCGCCCTTGATTTGCAGCGTCGGTCCCGAGGTCTGCTGAAAGGCCGCGCCCATCTCGTTGGCGATGATGTTGGCCAGCGTGGTTTTGCCCAGCCCCGGCGGTCCGTAGAGCAGCACGTGGTCCAGCGCCTCGCCGCGCGATTTGGCGGCCTGAATGGCGACTTCCAAGTTATCCTTGACCTTGTTCTGCCCAATGAATTCGCGCAGCCGCTGGGGCCGCAGCTTTAGCTCGAAGGACGAATCGTCCTCCAGCGGGACCGCCGAAACGATGCGCTCAGGATTTTCTTTGGGCAAAGGCACGCACGGCGATAGTAACGGTAAGCAGGTTGCTACGGCAACAAAGGTCATCCCTCCTGCCAAGGGTCGAACAGGTCGATACTGCAGCTTTCGAAGTCAGCAATATTGCGTGTCGCGAGTGTGGCCCCGTGCAATTGGACGATCGCCGCAATCTGAGCGTCGGACTGACTAATCGGACGCCCTCGGAATCGACAACGGGCGTAGATTCGCGAAAAAGCTCTGGCAGCTTCTGCATTAAATGCGAGGGCACGATCAAGAAACTCACGGTTAAAGATGGTTTCTGCCGCCACGAACAAATTGTCCCGGCGTCTGCCCTTGGGCAGCAGCTCAATTCCGCAGTAGATTTCACCCACAGTGATCGCAGTTGTGAATAATTCGCCAAAGGACTGCCTGTCGATCCAGTTGATGACTCGGGGAGACGGATCTGATCGCATGACTTCGGATAAGACATTGGTGTCCAGGACGATCATGCGAAATCCGGCGGCTCGCGCATAGCAACCCGTTTAGGGAGCTCGAGCTCAACGCCGCCAAGAGCGGAGAATCTACGTCGCACCGCCTGGGCCAGGTTCTCCCTTTTCGTCTCGCCTTCCGAGAGGGCAGAGCGGAGAATTTCCCGTGCCTCCTCCTCCATGGAACGTCCGTGGTGGGCAGCTTGCACCCGCAAGCGGGATTTGGTTCGGTCATCAATTTTTCGGATTACAAGGCTCGCCATGCCATCAATGATATCATTGATACCAAGCATGAAGAACCTTGGCATTCTGCTCTCCGGTCGCGGCTCGAATTTTGAGGCCATCGCCGACAACGTCGCCGCGAGCAAACTCGACGCGAAGATTGCCGTCGTCATCTCCAATCGGGCTGACGCCGGCGGGATCGAGTCGGCGCGGCGACGGGGGCTGACCGCATTGGTGATTCCGTCGAAGGGCAAAGTCCGCGAGGAGCATGACCGCGAAGTGGTGGCAGCTCTGCGCGAACACAACGTTGATCTACTCTGCCTGGCGGGATATATGCGTCTGCTGTCGCCC
>DATJOQ010000430.1:0-7263 GCA_035506935.1 Binataceae bacterium (SeqCode)
AAGTGTTTGTGCGTGTCGATTAACGAAGAGATCGTTCATGGGATTCCCTCGCGTCGAAAGCTCAAGCCGGGCGATATCGTCGGATTGGATTTCGGCGTGGTCTATCAGGGCTTCTACGGTGATTCCGCGCGCACCGTCGCGGTTGGCGAGGTCTCCGAGAAAGCCAAGCGCCTGATGAAGGTCACGCGCGACGCGCTCTACGCCGGTATCGACCAGGCGCGAGTCGGTAATCGAATCAGCGATATCGGCAGCGCGGTTGAGCAGGCGGCGGGCAAAGCGGGCTTCACCGTGGTTCACGATTTTGCCGGTCACGGTATCGGGCGCAGCCTGCACGAAGACCCGCAGGTGCCGAACTATTTCCGGCGCGGGATGACCAATCCTCGCCTGCAGCCAGGGATGGTACTGGCGATCGAGCCGATGGTGAACGAGGGAACGGCTGAGCTGCGAATCCTGGACGACGGCTGGACGGCGGTAACCGCGGACGGCAAGTTATCGGCTCATTTCGAGCATTCGGTCGCGATTTGCGAAGACGGGCCCGAGATTCTGAGCGAGCTCAGCCATGCCTAAAGGCGACGCGATCGAAGTCAGCGGGACGGTGCAGGAGGCGCTGCCCAACGCGATGTTCCGGGTGCAGCTCGAAAATGGCCATCGCGTGTTGGCGCATATCTCGGGCAAGATGCGTATGCATTACATCAAGATTCTGCCCGGGGATAAGGTGACGGTTGAGCTGTCGCCGTATGATCTCACGCGCGGCCGCATAACGTACCGGCAGCGTTGAGCGGGGACGAATTTTCAACGGATAGAGCAGAACGATGAAAGTCAGAGCGTCGGTAAAAAAGATCTGCAAGAACTGTAAGGTCGTGACCCGGCAGCGGGTGGTGCGAATCCTGTGCTCCAACCCGCGCCACAAGCAGCGTCAAGGCTAGGAGGCCGTTCGCACCATGGCACGTATAGCGGGAGTCGAACTACCCAAGGCCAAACGGATGGAGATCGCGCTGACCTATATCTACGGTATCGGCCGTGCGGCGGCGCGTAACATCCTCAACGCCGCGAAAGTCGATCTGGGCAAGAGCACAGATGACCTCAGCGCCGAAGAGACCGTCCGTATCCGCCAGGCGATCGACGCGTCGTACAAGGTCGAAGGCGACCTGCGCCGCGAGGTGCAGCAATCGATCAAGCGGCTGATGGATTTGGGATGCTATCGCGGCATCCGCCATCGCCGGAGTTTACCGGTGCGTGGTCAGCGGACGCATACCAATGCACGGACGCGCAAAGGTCCGCGCAAGGTGGTCGCGGGCAAGAAGATGGCGCCGCCCAAGGGCTAAAGGATAATCGATGGCTGACGAAGAGACTAAGGAACCGAAGGAAGCCAAAGAGCCGCAGGCGCCGCGCGCAAAAGCGGCTGGCGGTGGTGCGGCCGCCGCGGGAGCAGGCGACAAAGCTGCGGCGCCGCGGCGAAAGCGCGTGCGCCGAACGGTGTCAGAGGGCGTCGCGCACGTGCACGCGACCTTCAACAACACGATCGTTACGATCACCGACCCGCAAGGATTGGTGGTTTCATGGTCGAGCGCCGGCGCGGTGGGCTTCAAGGGCTCGCGCAAAGGCACGCCGTTCGCCGCTCAGATGGCGGCGGAAGCGGCTGCGCGCAAAGCCTCCGACGTCGGCATGCGTGCCGTGATTGTTCATATCAAGGGCCCCGGTGGTGGACGTGAATCGGCGGTGCGCGCGCTTCAGGGCGCGGGCCTCAACGTAATTTCGATCAAGGACGTGACGCCGATTCCGCACAACGGATGCCGTCCGCCCAAGCGTCGCAGAGTCTGAGGAGGGCACACGCAGGCAAAGTGGCTAGATATCTCGGATCAGTATGCCGGCTATGCCGGCGCGAAGGGCTCAAGCTCTTTTTGAAGGGCGAGCGATGCTACACCGACAAGTGCGCGATCGAGCGGCGCAATTATCCGCCCGGGGCGCATGGGCAGGGGCGCGCGCGCTTCTCTGAATTCTCGATCCGCTTGCGCGAGAAGCAGAAAGTCAAGCGCATCTATCGCCTGATGGAGACCCAATTCTCAGGCTACTTCGAGTTGGCCGAGCGCATGCCGGGAATCACGGGTGAAAATCTGCTGGTTCTACTGGAGCGCCGGCTCGACAACGTGGTCTACCGGCTCGGGTTCGCCAACTCGCGCGCGCAAGCGCGCCAGCTGGTTCGCCATGGCCATATCCAGGTCGACGGCAAGGCCGTCAACATGCCGTCTTACCTGGTGTCGGTTAATCAGGTGATCAGCGTGGCGGAGCCTAGCCGTCAGAAAAAGGTAATCGCAGAAGCGATCGAGCTTTCGCAGCGGCGTGGCGCGCCGCCCTGGATCGCGCTCGAGCGCGAGCAGTTCCGCGGCTTTCTCCGCACACTGCCGGCGCGCGCCGATCTGACCATGCCCATTAGTGAGAAGCTGATCGTCGAGCATTACTCGAAATAGCTTGAGCCGCGCGGCGCAATTCTTCCTGGGGCCGCGATATTAAATCGGAAATCCTCGTTCCGAGGAGCAGATATGCAAAGAGACTGGCGTAATCTAATCAAGCCCAAGGCCATCGAATTCGACGAGAAGGAGATGACGCCGACCTATGGGCGCTTTCTGGCCGAGCCGTTCGAGCGTGGCTACGGTATCACGATCGGCAATGCGCTGCGCCGCATCCTGTTGTCGTCACTGCCCGGGTATGCGATTAGCGCGGTGCGCCTCAAGGGCGTGTTGCACGAATTCTCGACCTTGCCGGGCGTCAAGGAAGATATCACTGATATCGTGCTGAACTTGAAGGAAGTTCGGCTGCGCTTGCACGAAGGCGATCAGATCACTGCGACGCTGAAGGCCAAGGGCGAAGGAGTGGTCACCGCGCGTGATATCACCGCCGGCCCGAGCCTGGAAATTCTCACGCCGGATCAGCATATCGCGACGCTCGACAAGGGCGCCGAGCTCGACGCCGAATTGTCGATCAAGGAAGGGCGCGGCTACGTTCCAGCCGAGCGCGGCGAAGATGAAGAGCCGGTCGGCACGATCCGCATGGACGCGATTTTCTCGCCGATCAAGAAGGTCAATTTCGTCGTGACCAATGCGCGCGTGGGCCAGCGTACCGATTACGACCGGCTGGCGCTGGAGATCTGGACCGACGGATCGATCACGCCGCGCGACGCTCTGACCTACGCGGCGCGAATCCTGCGCGACCAGATGGCGATTTTCACCGGGATCGAAGAGGAAATCGAAGTCGCGTCGGTCGGCGAGATCGCCGAGCCGCGGCGCGAGCCGCTCAACGAGAACCTGTTCCGTCCGGTCGAGGGCCTGCCGATTTCGGTGCGCGCTTTCAACGGATTGCAGAACGCCGATATCAAGTACGTCGGCGAGCTGGTGCAGCGGACCGAGCAGGACATGCTCAAGATCAAAAACTTCGGCCGCAAATCACTGAACGAGATCAAGGAGATCCTCGCCGACATGGGTCTCTCCCTCGGCATGCGGCTGGAAAATCTGCCGGCGCGCGCCGAGCTCGATCGCATGCGCGGAGAGCAGGAGCGGCGGGAATCGGCCTAAGGCCGATATACGTGGGGAGCACGATCGATGCGTCATCTTAATAGCGGCCGGAAACTGAATCGCACTTCAGCCCATCGTAAGGCGTTGCTGCGCAATCTCGTCCTGAGCCTGATTCGGCACGAGCGTATCCGCACTACGGACGCCAAGGCCAAGGAGCTTCGCCGCTACGCCGATCGGATCGTCACGTTGGGCAAACAGGGCGATCTCGCCGCGCGGCGGATGGTCTTCAGCCTGATCGAGTCGCGCGATGCGGTTAAGAAGCTGTTCGACGTGATTGCCCCGCGTTTCAAAGATCGTTCCGGCGGTTACACTCGCGTGGTTAAATTTGGCGTGCGCAACGGCGATGCCGCGCCGGTCTCGATCGTCGAGTTCACCGGCGCGCCGGAGAGCGCGAAGAAGAAGCCGCGCAAGAAGACTTCGGCAAAGAAAGAGAAAGAATCAGCGCAGGCCGCCCGCGCCTAGTTTCGCGCTCAGCCGCTCTCGAGCAGCTTGGCGCGCAGCGCCATGTGAGCGCTCTTGAGTCCGGCCAGGATTCCGTCCTCGAAGTTCCACTGGTAGCTCTCGAGCAGATCGGGAAAATCCTGCGGATTGCGGATATCTTCGGGCGTGAGGCCGGGATGAATCCGCAGCCCCAGCTCAAGCACTTTCCGCTCCTGCTGATCGATCAGTTGCAGCAACACCTGGTCGATCGTCTGCAAAACTCCTGCGTCTTTGCTCGACATGGTCGAATTCTAACTCGCTTGTGGATCTGATAATCTAGTCTCATAGCCGACAAAACAAGGGATGGACGCGGATGGCGAATCAGTTGACCCAGCCCGAACGATTTTTTTCTTCGCATTTCGGCATGAACGACAGCGCCTTGGAGAAGATCCTCGGCACCGCGCTCGAGCGTAAGGCCGACTATGCGGATCTCTATTTCGAATACCATAGCGCGGAAGGCCTGAGCCTCGAGGACTCGATGGTCAACAAGACCGCCAAGAGCCTGAGCCAGGGCGTGGGCGTGCGGGTCTGTGCGGAAGATCGCACCGGATATGCCTACTCGGACGAGGTGACCGTCGATCGCATGCGGATTGCCGCCGAAGCCGCGCGCGCGATCGCCGATCAGCGCAGCTCGGCCCACGGTCCGGTGATGGTTGGCCATCCGGTGCCGAGTCACAACCTTTACGAACTCGAGAGTTTGCCGCTCGAAGTGCCGGTCAGTGAAAAGGTCAAGCTGCTGAATCAGATCGATCAAGTCGCGAGGGCGAAGGATCCGCGGGTCAAGAACGTGCTGGCCTCGTTCGCGGCGGAAAAAAAGATCGTGATGGTGGTCAATAGCGAAGGGCGCGTCGCGGCCGACGTGCAGCCGCTTTGCCGCCTCAACGTAACCGTGATCGCCGACGACGGAAAGAATCGCCAAATCGGCAGCTTCGGCGGCGGCGGCCGCGTCGAATACAGCCATTTTATCGAGAGTGAGCGATGGCGCGAGTACACGCTCGAAGCGGTGCGCCAGGCGCTGCTTAACCTGGAAGCCGTCGATGCGCCCGCCGGCGAGATGACCGTGGTGCTGGGCCCAGGATGGCCCGGGATTCTGCTGCATGAAGCGATCGGGCATGGTCTCGAGGGCGACTTTAATCGCAAGGGAACGTCGGCGTTCTCCGGGAAAATCGGCCAGGTGGTCGCAAGCCCGCTCTGCACCGTGATCGACGACGGCACCATTCCGAATCGGCGCGGCAGCTTGAACGTCGACGACGAGGGCACTCCGACTTCGCGCACCGTACTGATCGAAAAAGGAATCCTGCGCGGCTATCTGCAGGATCGGTTGAACGCGCGGCTGATGAAGATGACCCCGACCGGCAACGGCCGGCGCGAGAGCTTCGCCCACATGCCGATGCCGCGCATGACCAACACCTTCATGCTGGCGGGCGAATCGACCCCGGATGACATCCTGAAATCGGTCAAGCGCGGATTGTTCGCGGTCAGCTTCGGCGGCGGCCAGGTGGATATCACCAGCGGCAAGTTCGTCTTTTCGGCGAGCGAAGCCTACCTGATCGAGGACGGTCAGGTCACAAGACCGGTCAAAGGCGCGACGCTTATCGGCAATGGGCCCGACGTTCTGACCAAAGTCTCGATGGTCGGCAACGATTTGCGCCTCGACTCAGGAATTGGAACCTGCGGTAAGGATGGGCAGTCGGTGCCGGTGGGCGTCGGGCTGCCGACGATCAAGATCGATCAGCTCACGGTTGGTGGAACGCACGCCTGATGGAGATTCAATCGACTCGATGAGTGCAAACGGATCCGAACTGGCTGAATGGGTATTGCAGCAGGCGCGCAAGAGCGGCGCCAGCGCTGCCGAAGTCATTATCGTCAACGCCGAAGGCTTGTCCGCGGGAGTGCGGCTCGGCCGGGTCGAGAAGCTGAAAAGCTCGCGCGATCGGCGAGTCGGTATCAGGGTGTTCACCGGCCAATCCGCGGCGACCGCTTCGACGGCCGAGTTCGAGCGCGATTCGCTGGCGCAGTTCGTCGCCGAGACGGTTGAACTCGCCAAGCTGACAGCGCCTGATCCATGGTCGGGATTACCTGATCCTTCGCTTCACCCTAAAAACCTGCCGGAGCTCGAACTGGCGGACGCGGTTGGCGGGCGAATCGACGCCGAGCGGGCGCTTGAGCATGCGCGCGAGACCGAAGCTGCGGCGCTCGGCTCCGATCCGCGGATCAAGAATTCCGAAGGCGCTGAATTCGACGCCGGGTTTCATCAGGTGACCTTCGCCAACAGCCAGGGATTTATCGGCCAGTACGGCACCACTGCTTACAGTCTCAGCGTGGCTCCGGTTGCTCAGGACGGCGACTCGATGCAGCGCGACCATTGGTACAGCATGAGCCGCCGTTACGACAAGCTCGAAAGCGCGGACTCGATCGGACGGACGGCCGCGATGCGCACGCTCAGGCGGCTGGGCGCCCGAAAGGTAAAAACCACGCGCGCGCCAGTGATTTTCGATCCAGACATGGCTGCGGGTCTGATTCGCTCACTGGTCGGAGCCGCGTGCGGTCCCGCGCTCTACAAGGGCGCTTCGTTTTTGCTCGGCAAGCTCGGACAGCAAGTTGCGTCGCCGCGCGTTACTATAATCGATGATGCCCTGATGCGCGGCGGGCTCGGTTCCAAGCCGTTTGACGGCGAGGGCCTTGCCACGCGCCGGCAGACCGTGGTCGACAAGGGCGTGCTCGCGACCTACCTGCTCGACAGCTACTCCGCACGCAAGCTCAAGCTCGAATCGACCGGCAGTGCGTCGCGCGGAATCGGCGACGGTCCCGGTGTCAGCTCGACTAATCTCTACCTGGAGCCAGGAGCCTACACGCCGGAGGAAATTATCGCCTCGGTTCAAAGCGGCCTTTTCGTGACCGAGCTGATCGGTTTCGGCGTCAACAGCGTGACCGGAGATTATTCGCGCGGGGCCAGCGGCATATGGATCGAGAACGGTAAGCTCACATATCCCTGCCAAGAAATTACCATCGCCGGAAATCTGAAAGAAATGTTCCTTTCGATCGAAATGATCGGTAACGATCTTACCTGGAAATCGTCGGTCGCGTCTCCTACGCTAAAGATCAGCGAAATGACTATAGCCGGAAGTTAGTGGCTAAATATGTCTATACTTACTTACTGTCCGCAGATCGGAAATTGCTACGGCCGCAAGCCTGCTACTAACATAACCTCTTT
>DATJOQ010000431.1:0-17405 GCA_035506935.1 Binataceae bacterium (SeqCode)
CAGTGTGTCCTGCTGCCGCAGATCCAGGCGGCCGGCGATCGGATACCTACTTTGCTAAAGCGGCGAAGCGGATCTCCTCAACGCCGTCCAATCTCTTGGAGAGATCGATCGGATCGCCCACCGCCACTTCGTTAGGATCGACTTGATAGGCCCATACTTCGAAATTGGACAGTCGTGCGGGACCGTACACTGTGGCGAACGCGCAATCGACCGCGTCGAGACCATGCGCGATCTTGACTCGTCCGATTCTGGGTTCGTTGTATCGCGCGTCAAAGACGTGCCATTGGCCGCCGAGATAAACCTCGCTGTAGGCGTGGAAATCCATCGGCGTTCCAGGATCGATGTGCCCGATATCCGGCAGATGCCCGGTCACATAGCGCGCGGGTATGTTCGACGCTCGACACAGGGCGATCGTGCAGTGAGCGAAATCGCGGCAGACGCCGTACCCTCGTTCGATAATTTGCGCTGCGGAAATGTCCGGCCGGCCCGATCCGAAGCGGTACTCGATATTGTTGTGAATCCAATCTGAAATCGCCTGGACACGCTCGCCCGCGTCGTAAACATGTCCAAACTTCTCTTTGGCGAAATCCAGCAGTCGGTCCGAGTCGCAATAGCGGCTCGGCAAAAGGTAGCGAAGCAGCGCCGGATCGAGGGTGGCAACAGAGGGAAAGTCCCCCAGCTCGTCGCTCTTGTCGTACGCCGTCGACACTTCCACCAGCGCGTCGTGGCGGATTTTGTTCAGCCCGGCGCTCATAATCACCCGGTTGGCCAGATTGCCTTCGGCGTCGACGAACGATTCCGATTTCGCGGCATCGCCGAAGTCGAGACTTTCGCGCTTTACCGGATGGTCGGAGTCGAATCGCGGATTGATCAACACGATCGCGATCGCTGACGACTCGCATTCGAAATGAATATCGCAGCCGACGCGAACGGTAAGCATCTGGTTTCCCCGATAGATAACGCCAGCCGCTTATCCGGCGTTGCGAATTTGATCAAAGAAATCCGCGAACAGCGACAGGTAGAGCGGATGCCGTTCCGGATGATACTGCACGCCGATCGCGAAACCGTAGCAACGCAACCGCGCCTGTTCGACTATTCCGTCGCTCGCGGACCACGCCTCGACCTCGATTCCATCGCCCAATTTTTCGAGTGCCTGGTGATGCGAGCTGTTCACTGCCGCGAATCGATGAACAGCCTTCGAGCTATGTCGGAGCGGCTGGATATTTGCGGTATCCGCCTTGTCGTGATCGGGAATGTCGATGTGCAGTGTCCCGCCCGTCGCAACGTTTAGCACTTGCAACCCCCGGCAAATCGCCAGCGTCGGTTTCCCCGACGCAAGTATCTCGGCAACTGCCCTGAACTCCCACTGATCGCGGGTGCTGTCGGTATCAACGATTAACGATGGCTGGGAAATCGGCTGTCGCAGATAATCGGGCGAAATGTCCCCGCCGCCGGTCAACAGCAACGCATCCATCTGATTCAAATCAAGTTGATGCAGCCGGGCGTTATGAACTCTCAGATCCGGCTGACTACAAAATATAGATTCAAACCAATGCTCATCGCATTGGCGCATCCACGTCGCGATATTCGGCATCTCTAGTCCGTCTCGGAAGATTTGATCATATATGTTTTAAACCAGACGATCGACGACAGCAAAAATTGGCCCTCCAACTGTGTCAACGCACCGGCTTTGACGGCCGGCGATTTCGACAACCTTCTTTTGGGGCGCGCTGCGCGCTGTTTATAGAACTTGATTTCAACGCCGAAGCCGCGTAGGTATCCGACGCTGCGCCGCGGCGATTGTCCACGCGCCAACAAGCAGTTTCAGACGGGCCGCGAGTCATCAACGGGGAGGATTCCGTGATGCAAAAGCGTCTCATTCCGCTGGAATGGGTTTGTGCCGTGCTTGCCGCCCTCACCGTTCCGCTCTTCGTCTACGCCAAGCTGCCGATATGGGCGACGTTCGTGACCTGGGGCGGCGCATTCCTGGTCGGCCCGAACGTTTACGGTATCAGGAGGATGTTCCCGACACTGCTCCTGGGCAGCGTCGCCGGCGTGATCTTTTTCGCCCTGGTTTTTCTGATCGACCCGATTACAAATTCAGTGGTGATTGCGAACAGCGCGATCGTATTCGTGCTGGCACTGGCGCTGCTCTACCTCGGACGGCTTCCGATCTTCGTAACGGTGCCTGGAATCTTCCTGGGCTTCGCTTCGTACATCGGGGTTGCGCTGGCGGCGCAGGTCCATACGATACCGTCGCTGTTCGTGCCCTGGATCTACGCGATCGTTGCGCTGCTGCTCGGCCCGATCCTGGCGTGGCTCAGCGTCGCGCTGACCTTTCCAAGGGTAGAGCCGGAGAGCGCGGACAGCGTCGCGGTAAATCTGTCTATGCCGTGATGCGCGTCGCGGTCGCGGAGGCGATGCGATCGGATTACGCGGCGTGTTCGCCGGTAGGGAAATCCGTATCGGCCGGCTCGGGTTCCTCGAGTTTGCGATAAAGAGTCTTGCGATCGATCTGCAGAATCAAGGCGGCCTGGGTCTTGTTGCCGTCGACTGATTCAAGCACGGCGTGCACGTATTCTCGATCGAGCTGATCGAGCGTCAGGCGGCGCTCGACCGCGGCGTCAAGGATTTTCGCAAGCTGGGCGTCCGCACCGACCATCTTGGGCGGCAGGTCTTCGAGCGTCAGCCGGTTGTTGCGGCAAAGAATGACCCCGCGCTGGATGGCGGCGTGCAATTCGCGCACATTTCCCGGCCATCGATAGCGCATCAGACGCGTCATCACGTCGGGCGCCACTTCGGGCACCGGCTTTCCCGATTCGGCGCTGGCGCGCAGCAGAAAATGCCTCATCAGGGGCGGGATATCGTCGGGCCGCTCGCGCAGCGGCGGTACCATCAGGGAGACCGTCGCGAGGCGATAGTAGAGATCGGAGCGAAAGGTGCCGGCCTCGATCGCTTTCTCCAAATCGCTGTTGGTCGCGGCAACCAGCCGCACGTCGACCGGCACCTCGGTGCTGGAACCGACCGGCCGCACCTTTTTGTCCTCAATCACGCGCAACAGTTTGGGTTGCAACAGCAGCGGCAGCTCGCCGATCTCGTCCAGGAACAAGGTGCCGCCGGAAGCGGCGACAAACAAGCCGGTCTTGTTCTGGCGCGCGTCGGTGAAGGCTCCCTTGACGTGGCCGAACAGCTCGCTCTCGATCAGATGCTCGGGCAGCGCGGCGCAATTGACCGGAATCAGCGGGCCGTCGCGGCGCATGCTCTCGAAATGCAGCGCGCGGGCGAGCAGCTCCTTGCCGGTGCCGCTTTCGCCGGTTACCAGCACATTGGCGGGGCTATCGGCGATCTGGCCGATGATCTCCAATACCGCCAACATCTTGGGATTGGCGGCAATGATATTGGGCAGGCCGTAGCTGCGCGCTAGCTCGCCGCGCAGCCGTTTGACCTCCTGGCGCAGCCGGCGGCTATCGAGCGCGCGCGAGATCGACAGCAGCAACTCGTCGTTGCCGAACGGCTTGGTAACGTAATCGAAGGCGCCGAGCTTCATCGATTCGACCGCGGTCTGAATCGATCCGAAGGCGGTAATTATGATTACCGGCAAGGTAGGAGCGACGCGGGTCAGTTCGAGCTGAAGCTGATGGCCGTTCATCCCGCTCATGCGCAGGTCGGCGATGAGAACGTCGGGCTCGTCCTGCTTGACCAGCGCCAGGGCTTCAGTGCCCGAGCCCGCACCCGAGGCGTTGTAACCCGCCGAGCGCAGTACGTCGCATAAAACATTTGCCATCTCGCGGTCGTCATCGACAACCACGACGGTCGCGGGCTCTGAATTCACAATCTGTTCTCCACGCTTGAATCGTTCTTGCCGTTACTTGAAACGGCCGGCGCAATCGCCGGCATGGTGACAAAAAAGCGCGTGCCGACAGCTGCCGATTCGAAGGTTATCCTGCTTTGGTGATCGCGCATGATCGACTGGCTCACCGCCAGTCCCATCCCGGTGCCTTTACCGGGTTCCTTGGTGGTAAAAAACGGATCGAAAATGCGGGCGCTGTATTCGGCCGGGATTCCATGCCCGTTGTCCTCGAAGGTGAGTTTCACGCATGGCGCTTCGTGCTCCTCTGCGATTTCCGCGGCGATGAGCAAGGCGCCGCCTTCCGGCGTCATCGCGTCGAAGGCGTTGAGGGCAAGGTTGATGAAGACCTGCTGAAGCTGGTCGGGCTCGCACTCGACCATCAGCGGGACGGCGCCGAGTTGCGAGGTGACGTGAATGTTGCGGCGCGCGGCCTCGGTCTCGACCAGGCGCAGCGCATGTTCGACGATTGGCCTCACGTCGGCGGTGATGCGAATCGATTTGCGGCCGCGCGCGTAGTCCAGCAGCATCCTGACGATCCGTGAGATGCGATCGATTTGCCGGATGATGATGTCGAGGCCCTCGGCGGACTTCGCGGAAGTGGGCTCGTTGCGCAACAGGTACTCGGCGCGCGCCCGGATCACTCCCATCGGGGTGCCGATTTCGTGCGCGAGTCCCGAAGCCAGCGTACCGATGGTCGCAAGCCGGTCGGCGTGCTGCAGACGGCGCTCGAGTGCGAGCTCGCGGCGATGCTTTTCAATCAACGCGGCGTGCGCTTCGCTCAATTGCTGATCCAGTCTGCGGAACTCCTCGGTCAACAGCCTGACTTCATTGCGCTCGCGGCTGCGGTCCTCGTAGTCATTGGAAAAGCGCATCACTTTTTCCGACAGCTCGGCCAGCGGGCGCGAGACGTAGCGGCGAATCATCAGCGGGATAATCGTGGCGACGACCGCCATCAGCAGCATCGCGGTAGCGATCGACGCCAGGGTGCGCGTTCTGAGGTCCTGGTTGATGTCGGACCAATCCTGGGCCACGAGCAGATAACCAAGGAGCTGATGGTTGCTTCCACCCAACGAAACCACGCGGCAAAACCAGTGCCGATGCGCGGCAACTTGCTCGAATTCGGCGGCGCCGCGCGAGTGCGCAGTCTGGAAGATACCCTGCGGTGGAACCAGCGGACGAGGGAAGTCAGGCAGCGCGAATCGAAACTGGTTGTTCACGTCAAACAAGGCTGCCAGCGTTCCGTCGGCACGCAATCGCGTGAAGACGTCGCTTATCTGATCCCATTCGCCGGCTTGCATGTCGTTCACGATCGCCGAAGCCAGGCCGCGGCTGGTGGCGCAAGTCTCGCGTTTGAGATCGTCGACGTAGGTCTTGGTCGAGCGCTGTACGCTCCAGTAGGTATAGCCCAGGGCAAGCGGCGTCAGCACCAGCAGCAATACCAGGGTCAGGCGGGTGCCGACCGGCACGTCCGGCATCTCCAGCGCTCGCATCGAGGCTCTCGCGCGGGAGGCCAGACACTTCAAAGAGCGCGAATCGCAGTCGTCTGAAAGCAGCATATTCATCAACAACCGATACACGAATCCCATATCTTCGCGCACCGGGGGGATGGTTCGATTTAGCACAGAGCGGGCCAAATATTACCACTCGGTGATCGCCTTCAACCGCGTTGTAAGGCAATCAGATACGGCTTCGCTGTTGCAAATTTCCACAGGCGACGCATTTCTCCACGCTTATGATTGACATGCTGAAGGCCGTAAGAAGCCTAAGGCTCGTGCGATAACGCGTGGCAGCGTTAACGTTATCAACATTCCTTCGGACAATTTCGAAGTTCGCTCGTCCCTCGAGATAGAGCGCCAAGATTGGTATCGAACTTGCTCAAAAGCTCGCGTCGGGCCGCATTAGGCAATTTCCGCAAGTTTGTGGCCGACGTGACAAACGTTTAGTCAGGAGGAGTAATGATGTCTCGATCGAAGGTGTTCTTGTCCCTGGCAGCCCTCGTCTGTTTCTGTGCGATGGCTGGCTCCAGCTTCGCCAAGCCCGCGCCGACGCCGAAGTGCGGCTTCAACGGAAACTATTCGTTCTTTTTCTGGGATCCCGATACCGATCTCGCCGGTGTCGGTTATTTCTCGGTAGCAATGAATAACAAGACCCAGTGCCGTTCCGGCGTAGTGCTGCCCGGCGGAATCATCAACTGCAACTTTGACAGTGGCGTGATCTACGAAGACTTCGTCGAGGATGGCGCGGTGTTCCTCGAGACCGACGGCGAAGGCACGATGGAACTCGAGACCAACAGCTCGCGCGGCATCTGCGGCACCGGCAAAAACGCCCTTGAACTCGACATATCGGTTGTTCTGGGTGGCAAGACGGTTCTGTTCGGCAGCAACGGCGTGGAGAAGATCTCGAGCGGAACGGTTCCGAACGCGGGCTATAACTACACCCTGACCGGCCGCGCCGACAGGTGCTTCGCCGGGCAAATCTCCGGATGCTACGACATCCGCCTGTGGGAACCGGACGACAGCGTGGTGGGTGATTGCAGCATCTGCGTCAACGGCGCAGGCGCTGTGACCGGCGGAACCTGCCGCTGCAACAGCGACGGTTTCGAGTACCTTTCGGAAATCGAAGCTGGCGCCTATACCCTTGGTGAGAATTGCCAGAGCAGCACCGGATATCTGTGGTTCGTGACCAGCAGCGACGAGATCTGCGGCGCCGAGAGTTTCCTGGCGCTGGATTTTGCTGTCGCTCAGCAGGGCAAGGAACTGATCGGCGCTTGCGATACCTCCGAGTACATCCTGGACAACCGCTCGGAGCCCAACGCTGGTTACGAAGTCAACTGCGCGTTCGAGGGTTGGCTGCAATAGCACGGCACTTCACCTGGTTTCCTGCCTGGGGAGCAACCTGAACCTGGAAGCCAATTCAACCAACGCTCCTAGGGCGGCGGCCGCATGAATCACGCGGTCGTCGCCCAATTAACTCTGGATTTGGAGTGCGGCGCGAGACGGATCTGAACTTTGTTCACGAACAATCACTCAAGAGACGGTTGATGCAAGCTAGTCTGAATCCTTCCTGCCTCTCAATCACCCCCCCAGAGGGGGCCGGCGAGGCGTGCTCAGTGGAACATCCCCGTTCCCTTTCGTTCTGAGCGCTTTGAGCTGCGCCCCCTTTTCCATCCCCACCAAAGACCTGGCTCGCGACCGATGATTTTTAATGAGAAAAGGCAAACCGCTTACTTTTAAGAAAGCTCTTGAAGCCATCGCTAAGGCCGAACCTGAGAAAACCGTCCCTGCTCGGAAACGGCGCAAGCTGAAAAAACCCAAAGCGACAAAACGGCCAAAGCCGAGCTGTTAGATCACGTTGCAGATTTTTTCGCAGGCAGGTCTTTTTGAGCGGCGTCCTCGCGCGATTCGCCCGCAGCGTCATCCTGGCTGTTGATTGGAGCCTTATGGCTCAACACCGCATCGGCAGAGATAAAATGCGTAATCGGCAGGGCGCCGCCGAGATGAAATGATTTCGCTTGCTGCTCGTAGAGAACGTCGGAAGCGATCAATCGCTCATGCAAGCGCAGATGCTCGACCCAGGTTTCGCTCACGAAATGTTCCACGAAACGATCCGGATGATTGGTATCTACAAACAGTCCCCAGTACACTGCTCCGTCGCGCAGCCGAGTGAGCCGCTGATGATGCATCACGTCGATAAATTCTTCGGTGCGGGCGGGATTTATTCGATATTCGACGGTGACCAGTGCAGGACCACTGTAGGGATCGATCTTGAGCGCGACTTCTGGATGAGGCCATAGCTCGACCGGGTCGGTCTTGATTTCGTCAGCGCAGGCGAGCCGCCAGCCATACGTAACCAGTCCTACAAGCAACGAGAGCGCGCCGCACCCCATCGCGATCTGTAAACCCCATCGATTGCCGATCGCGCCCCACAACGCGCTGGCGCCGGCCAATCCGCCCTGCACCGCCACCTGATATACCGCCAGCGCGCGCCCCTGAACCCATCGTGGCACCGAGAGTTGCGCGGCCACGTTCAGCACCGTGAATCCGCATACCCACGCCGCTCCGCCAATCGCCAGGACGAAACTGGCCACTATCAGGTCGTGAGTGAACGCGAGTTCGATAGTGATCGCGCTGAACAAAATCGTCGCGCCGTACATGATGTAATCGTGAGAGAAGCGGCGCTGGATGCGGGACAGCATCGCGCCTCCAATCACTGCTCCCGAACCAAACCACGCCAGCAGCAAGCCGAATCCCGCCGCGCCGAGACCCAGTTGCCATCGCGCGATTATGGGCAGCATCGCCCAGGTCGCGCTCGCGCCGAACACGAACGCCACGGTGCGCACCATCACCGCGCGCAGCGCCGGCGCGTAACGGACGTAACGCAAGCCGGTGCGCATCGCTCCGATCACTCGTTCGGCGGGGAGAACGGCGGGAGTCACCTGTCGCCGCCATTCGTAGAGGACGATCATCACGCCAAAAAATGAGGCGGCATTCAGTAGAAAATTCGCGCCGGGCCCGAACCACGCCACGATCAAACCACCCAGCGCGGGACCGGCGGCGCGCGCAAGATTGAAATTGATCCCGTTCAGGGTAACTGCCGCGGCCAGTTCGTCGCGCGGCACCAGTTCGGCCACAATCGCTTGCCACGCGGGAGTGTTAACCGCCGAGCCGATTCCGAGCATGAAGCTCAGGCCCAGCAGAGTCCATTCGGTGGTCATCCCGAGCAGGGTCAGGATGCCGAGTGCGCCCGACGCAAGAAGCATCCAGGCCTGCGAAAAAATCAGCAGTCTCCGGCGGTCGAGGATATCGGCCAGCGCGCCGCCCGGAAGCGCGAGCAGGAAGATCGGCAGGCTCGAAGCGGTTTGAATTAAGGCGATCTCAAGGGGCGAGCTCGAAAGCGAGGTCATCAGCCAGACCGCGCCGACGTTTTGCATCCAGGTACCGAGGTTGGAGGCGAGCGCGGCGATCCAGAGCGCGAGAAAGATGCGCCTGGTGAGCGGCGCCCACGCCGATACCGGCGCGGCCGCTACTTCCTGGTGCCGCGGAGTGGTACGCGCACCGCCAAACGCAACGAAGCCGCTCATCTCGGTTGATCCTCAAAAGCACGGGTTCGCTATACGGTGGCGCGAAAACATTCCCGCCGCAAGCGAGTGACGAGCGGTTGATGGCCACGAAAAGGTTCGGAGCCGCGGAGCGGTCAATCGGCCGACGACAATGGCGGAGCGATCTCTTCCAGGTTGGCCCGTTCCGAATCGACACCCATAGTGAACTCGACGATCGCGGCGCCCAGCATCAGTCCGGCCGCGAGCAGATATCCCTCGAACAGCGCCATGCGCGAACCGGTATCGATCAATCGGCCGAACAGCCACGGCGCGCCGATGCCGCCGACGGCCGTGCCCGCCGAATAAAAAACCGCGATCGCCAGCGCGCGCATCTCCAGCGGGAAGATCTCACTGACCGTCAGATAGGCTGAGCTCGCAGCCGGCGAAGCGAAAAAGAACATCACGGTCCAGAGCGTGGTCTGCGAGAACGTGGTAAGCGCATGGCGGCTGAACAGCCATCCGGTGAGGATTAGAAGAGTGGCTGCGATGGCGAAGGTAGCCGAAATCATCCGGCGCCGGCCGACGGTGTCGAACAGATGTCCCAGCAGCAGCGGCCCGAGAAAATTTCCTATGGCGAAAGGCAGCATGAAAAGGCCGGTGCGGTCGGGCGGTTCGTTGTAATAGCGGCTGAGCACCAGCGCGTAGGTGAAGAAGATCGCGTTGTAGGTGAACGCCTGCGCGACCATCAGGGTGAGTCCGAGAAACGCGCGCGAGCGATACTTGGTGAGCATCGGACGCACGAACGCGCCGATACCAAACCGATGGCGCGCCTTCAATCGCAATGCGGATTTCGGCGGCGGTGGTGGCAGCTTTTGGCGCACTTCCTCGGCGACGGTTTGCTCGATTTCCGCGACGATTTTTTCGGCCTCCTGTTGCTGCGCGTGCACCAGCAGCCATCGCGGACTCTCGGGAATGTACCTGCGCAGGAAGAGAATTCCGCATCCAATCAGCGCGCCGACGCCGAAGCCCAGCCGCCATCCGATTGGATAGGGCAGGAGATGAGGATTCAGAATTACGATGGTCGAAGCCGCGCCGGTGGCTGCGCCGAGCCAGAAGCTGCCATTGACGATCAGATCGACCCGCCCGCGCAAACGCGCCGGGATCAATTCGTCGATAGCCGAATTAACCGCCGAGTATTCACCGCCGATTCCAGCACCGGTCACAAAACGAAAGAGCGCGAAGCTCGCCAGGTTCCACGAAATCGCGGTGGCGCCGACGCCCACCAGATAAATCGAAAGACTGAGGAAGAAAAACATCCGCCGGCCGAAACGATCAGTCAGATGGCCGAAAACTATCGAACCGATTACCGCGCCCGCGAGATAGGCCGAACCGATGAATCCGATTTCCGCGGCGGTGAAGTGCATCACCTCGGGCCGCTGCAGAACCGCGCTGATTGCACCCATCAGGGTGACTTCGAGACCGTCGAGAATCCAGGTGATGCCCAGCCCAACCACCAGCATGGTGTGGAACGGGCTCCACGGCAGACGATCGAGCCGGGCCGGTATCAAGGTCTCGAAGGTGTCGGTGTCTTGACGGGCCGCGATGGACATCGATATCGACTCTCCCGCGTTCTGGCGAAGCATCAACCCCACGCGCCTGGGCGCGTCGAATCACTGCGCCAGTCTCCAGTCTAGCCGGGCGGATCGAGAACGATGGTGAAAAAAAAGCAGCGAGGATATTTCGAGCGTCGTGCGCGCGCCTGTGTCGCGAGAACTTAGATCTCGCGGATGCAGCGCATCGCGATAGTTAGAAGTGGATTGAGCGTCGTGGCGGCAAGCTGCGACGCGGATTGCAATCGGACGATTTCGAAACCGAAAGCTATTTCGCGGCGGTGCTCGAATCCAGCACTTCCAGCTTGATCTTGCCCTTTCCGCCCGGGCCGAACTTCAGCTCGCGGCAGGCATGCTGGGAAAGGTCCATGATGATGCCGCCGGCATGTGCCGACATACGGTCGTTGATGCGCACCACGACGCTGCGGTTGTTCTCGACGTTGGTAACCTTGACCCGAGTGCCGTTGGGGATTGTCGCGTGCGACGCGGTCAGGGCTTTGGGGTCGTAGCGCTGGCCGCTGGAGGTGCGATGCCCGATCAGCGAACGGCTGTAACATGCGCCTTCGCCGGTCTCGGTCTCTGGCGCCGCCGCGAACGATTGAGACAGCGTCATCGCAAGCACAGAGATGAGCGTAATCGCGATCGCAAAAGCGAATCTTTTACCCATGGGTAAAAACCTCCGCCCCCCTTGCCTCGCGTTAAGATTGGGCAGCCGACGTTATCGTCGGCTTTTGTGTCAGCGAGTAACATAAGCGTCGCTGCTTGGTCAAATTGAGTATCAAGGGTCTTTCCCTTGATGTTTGGGATGGCTAACGAGGGACCGGGAGGCGAGGAAGCTTCAGACGATCGATGCAGTTGAATTAGATTTGGTGAAGTTTCGCGAGATTCAGATCGGGAGGGTGGTGGTATATTTAACCTGCTTGAGCGCAAAGCTCGAACGGACACGCGCCACGCTCGAAATTCGCGTGAGCTGGTCGAGGACGAATCGTTCGAACGCCGGGATGTCCGGAACCACGACGCGCAGAAGATAGTCCGCGTCACCCGTCATCAGGTAGCACTCCATCACTTCGGGACGCTCGAGCACGGTTTTCTCGAACGTACGAAGCGCCTGAGCGGCTTGCTTTTCGAGACTGACCTGCACGAACACGCTGACTCCGAGCCCAACCGCAGCCGGTTCCACGAGGGTCACTCGGCGTCGGATTACCCCGGCTTCCTCGAGGCGCTGCACGCGGCGCAGACACGGCGACGGTGACAAGCCGACCTTTCGCGCCAGCTTGACGTTGGCGATCCCGGCGTCTTCCTGAAGCACGCGCAGGATGCGGCGGTCAATTGAATCCAGCGAATCCAGTGGCGAGCCATGTGTCAGATTTGGCATTTTTCACCCCTAATGCGGATTCAATCAAATGTTTATTGCTCGAAAGACCGTAGTTTGAGGCATATTCGCAATTTTTAAAGCTTGACTCAATCGCTCTTGGCCTGATTGTCTTAATTAGATGGAGCCTATGATCGAGAGCGAGAAAACTTTGGCGGGTGCGCGAATCGAAAGCTCCGCCGAGCATCGGACACTCGAGTACCTGACTGCGATCGAGCGGCAGGTGCTATGGCTATCGAGCTGGATTATCCATAACGCGAATCATCTGCGTCCCAAGCGCGACGGCCTCAAGGTCGGCGGCCATCAGGCTTCCTCCGCGTCTTCGGTCAGCCTGCTGACGGCGCTGTTTTTCGAGATTCTCAAGCCGCAGGATCGTATCGCGGTGAAGCCGCACGCGAGTCCGGTGTTTCACGCGATTCAATATCTGCTCGGTCATCAGACGCGCGAGCACCTCGAGCGATTCCGCGCGCTCGGTGGCGCGCAGAGTTATCCCTCGAGGCTCAAGGACCACGACAACGTTGATTTCTCCACTGGCTCGGAAGGACTCGGCGCCGGAATCACGATTTTTGCTGCGCTCGCGCAGGAATATCTGCGCGCCAAGTCACTGATCCATCAAGAGACGCCACCGGCGCGGATGGTTGCGATCGTGGGTGACGCTGAGTTCGATGAAGGCGCGGTGTTCGAGGCGATGCTCGACGGATGGAAGCACGACGTGCGCAACGTCTGGTGGGTGATCGACTACAATCGGCAAAGCCTGGACCGCGTGCTCGATGATCAGCTTTACGATCGGATCGAGGGCGTCTTCCGCTCATTGGGCTGGAACGTGCAGACGCTCAAGTACGGACGGCGGCTCGAGCAGGCTTTCGCGCGGCCGGGCGGTGCTGCGCTCAAGAAATGGCTCGATTCATGCCCCAACGATGTCTACTCGGCGCTGGTGTACGCTAGCGGCATGGCATGGCGCGAGCGTCTGCTCGCTGATATCGGCGAAGCGCGCGGCGTGCGGACGCTTCTCTCTGACTACGACGATCGTTCACTCGCAAGCTTGATGACCAATCTTGGCGGGCACGACCTTGGATGCCTTACCGAGGCGTTCGGATCGGTTCAGGATGACCGGCCACATTGTTTCATCGCCTACACTATCAAGGGTTACGGATTGCCGTTCGCCGGACACAAGGAAAATCATTCCGGCCTGATGAACGTCGAGCAGATCGCGACGCTGCGCAAATCGCTGGGTATCGCGGAAGGCTCGGAGTGGGAGCCGTTTGCGTCTTTTGGCGAGCGCGCGGAAGAGATTCGCCAATACCTTCAATCGCGTCCGCTGGCCACCTGTGGCGATCGCCGCCAGGTTGCGGCGCGGGTTGAAATCGGCGAGCGCATTCAGATTCCCGCGGGCCAACATCTCTCGACGCAGGAGGCATTCGGGCGCATCCTGACCGATCTTTCGCGGACACAATCCGAATTATCGAATCGAATCGTCACCACCTCGCCGGACGTGATGATCTCGACCAATCTCGGCGGATGGGTGAATCGAAAACAGGTGTTCGGCATCAAGTCGCATGGCGACGTGTTCAAGGATTTGGGGCTGCCGTCGACCCAGCGATGGATGGTTGCTCCGACGGGCCAGCATATCGAGCTCGGCATCGCGGAAAGCAATCTGTTCCTACAACTGGCGGCGCTCGGCCTGACGGCGCCGATGTTCGGCGTCGAGTTGTTTCCGATCGGCACGATTTACGACACGTTTGTTCCGCGTGGACTCGATCAACTGAACTACGCGTGTTATCAGGACGCGCGCTTTATCGTGGTCGGCACTCCGTCGGGTCTGGCGCTCGCGCCCGAAGGCGGTGCCCATCAGGCAATCACCACTCCCCTAATCGGAATCGGGCAACCGCAGCTGCTTTCCTTCGAGCCGGCGTATGCCGACGAGCTGGCGGTTATCATGGATTGGAGTCTGCGCCAGCTCCATGATCAATCCGGACAATCTATCTACCTGCGTCTCTCCACGCGGCCGGTTACTCAACTTAAGCGCACGATCACCGACGATTTGCGCGACTCGATCATTGCCGGCGGCTACTGGCTGGTTGAGCCGCGCGCAGGCGCCGAGGTCGCGATCGCGTGTTGCGGAACCGTCGCGACCGAGGCGATGCAGGCGTACGAGTCGGTTCGCGACGAGGTTCCCGGAATCGGACTCGCCGTCATAACGTCGGCCGATCGCTTGCACGCGCAATGGACCGAATCGCTGTCGCCGGGAAAGCGCGACTATCGTGCGCCGCACGTCGAAAAATTATTGGCGCCGCTCTCGCCCGACGCGCACCTGGTAACCGTCATCGACGGTCATCCGCTTGCGCTCTCGTGGCTCGGCAGCGTGCGGCGCCATCGCGTGCATCCACTGGGCGTGACGAGCTTCGGGCAGTCGGGCGACATTCCCGATCTTTATCGCGAGTATCGAATCGACGCCGACGCGATTATCGAAGCGGTCGCGCGGGCATGCCTGGAGCGCGCCGGATGGCAGGGGCGAGCAGCTCATGACAACTGAAATCCGCCTGGAAAAAATATCCGACACGATGGAGTCGGCGACGGTCGTGCGATGGCTCAAGCAGGTCGGCGACAAAGTTGCGGCCGGCGAAGTTGTCGTCGAGCTCGAAACCGACAAGGTCACCGTCGAACTCGAAGCGCCGCAGGCCGGCGTGATCGCTCGTATCGCCGCGCCCGACGGCAGCGAGAACGTGCCGGTGGGAGCGCTGCTCGCGGTAATCGAGCCGGCAGGCGAAGCGAAATCAGCCGCATCGCCGGCGCCGAGTGCGAATCCCGAGCGTTCTTCCGCACCCTCTAACGTGCGCGCGATTGATATTTCCGCGCGTCGCGTTCCAGCTCAGCCGGAACGCCGCGATGCCGATGAACCCTCTGCCGAAAGCGAAGCCGACTTCCGCGATTCGCGTGCGACGATGGTGGCGGTTGATCAATCAACGGCGGCGACTCCGTTGGCGCGTGCGATGGCGCGTGTGGGCGGTATTGATCTCGCGTCCGTGAGGAACGAAACGGCGGGCGCCGTTACCCGTACGCAGGTGGAGCGTGCGTTGGGAATAGATCGGCGGCCGCGCGAAGCGGTTGCCGTTCCGAAAGAAGAGCCGGCAGCGGAAGCGAGCGGAGGTCTGGTCCGGCTCGGCATGATTCGCAAATTGACCGCAGCGCGGATGGCCGAGTCGAAGCAGAAGATTCCGCACTTTTACCTGAGTATCGAATGCGACGTCGGTGTGGCGGTGAAATTTCTCGAGCAGGTGAATCGCGAGAAATTGCCGAGCCGAGTCACCTTCACCGCGATCGTGATCAAGGCGGCAGCAGCCGCGATTCGCCGGGTTCCCGCGGTCAACGCCGAATGGACTCCGAACCATCTGGTGATGCGCGAAATAAATATCTCGATCGGTGTCGCCACTCCCGGCGGTCTGATCGCTCCCGTGATTAGAAGACCCGATCACAAAACGCTGATAGAAATCGCAGTCGAGCTGGAAGCGTTGGTCAGCCGCGCCAAGAACGGTCAGCTAAACCTTCAGGATACCTCCGGCGGCACGTTCACCATCTCGAATCTCGGCATGTTCGGCGTCGACGCGCTCTTTCCGATAATCACGCCTGGTCAAAGCGGCGTGCTCGGTATCGGCGCGTCGCGCGAACAGCCGGCGATACGCGACGGCGCCGTGGTGGCCGCGACGATCATGCAAGCGACGTTTTCCGGCGACCATCGCGCGCTGGACGGCGCTCAGGGCGCAGAATTTCTGCGCACGTTCAAGGAAATGATCGAGCAGCCGGCGCGGATGATCCTTTGACTGTCTTTTTCCGCGGCGCGAGTCGGTGTCTGAAGCTACGCGGTCAGGCGATTTAATCCGTCAAATGCCGCGTTCTTGTAGCACTGCGCAAGCGTCGGATAGTTGAACACGGTATCGATGAAATAATCCACGCGGCCGCCCAGCGCGAGCACTGCCTGCCCGATGTGCACCAGCTCGACGGCGTTCTCCCCGATGATGTGAACTCCGAGCAGATCGCGGGTCTCGCGATGGAACAGCAGTTTCACAAATCCGATTGAATCACCGACGATCTGTCCGCGCGGCAGCTCGCGATAGGAAGCTTTGCCGGTCTCGTACGGAATTCCGCGCTCGGTCAGTTCCTCTTCATTGCCGCCGACGAATGAGATTTCGGGAATGGTGTAGATACCGTAAGGAAAGAGTCCGCTCGAGGTATGGGTGGGGATTCCGAACGCATGACAGGTCGCGCGCCGTCCCTGTTCCATCGAGGTGGCGGCGAGGCTCGGAAAGCCGACCACGTCGCCGGCCGCGTAGATGGTCGGTACCTGAGTTTGGAAAAACTCATTCACCGGAATGCGACCGCGCCCGTCCACATCCACTCCGGCCGCGTCGAGTCGCAGGCTGGTGGTCGCGCCGGTCCGGCCGACGCTGCACAGCACCTTGTCGCTGACGATCTGTTTTCCGCTTGCAAGATGGGTCTTCACGTGGCGCCGGTCACTGTCCTCGATAACCTCCACGCCACTAACCTCTTCGCCCAACCGCAGCAGCACGCGCTTTTCGCGCAGATGGTAATTCAGCGCTTCGATTATCTCCGCGTCGACGAACGGCAACAGGCGCGGGCGCTTGTCCACTACCGTCACACGAACCCCGAGCGCCGCGAAGATGCTCGCGTATTCGCATCCGATCACGCCCGCGCCGATAACCGTGAGAGTCTGGGGAAGCTCCTCGAGCTGCAGAATATCATCGCTGGAGTAGACGCAATGGCCGTCCATCGGCATCGCGGGATCGCGCGTGGCTTCGGTGCCCACAGCTACCACCACTTTATCGGTCGTCACCAGTCGCGCACCGCGTCCTTCGCCGAAACTCAGGGTCAGGCTGTGAGGATCGTTGAAGGACGCCGCCGCGTGCACCAGTTCGATCCCGTTGCGCAGAAGCTGATGGCGCATCACGTCGATTTCGTGGCGCACCACCGGATCGACGCGCATCAAGAGATCCTGCAAGGTGATCTTGTCTTTGACCTTGTACGATTCGCCGTAGACCGAATGTTCGCGATAGCCGGACAGATAGAGCACGGCTTCGCGCATGGTCTTGCTGGGGATAGTACCGACGTTGACGCAGATGCCTCCAACGAGCGGTTTGCGCTCGACCAGCATCACGCGCTTTCGCAGCTTGGCGGCTTGAATCGCGGCGTGATGGCCCGCAGGTCCGGAGCCAATCACCACCAGGTCAAAATCAAAATCGGCCATTCGAAGCACCTCGACGACGATTGAACTGCGGGACGCCGGCCAATCCTACCACCAAGTCGAGCATCAGATTGATCGGGGATTTCGAAGCTTGATGGATGTGAACATCGCCCGCGACCAGCCGGCGCCGAGCGACGGATGAGGGTTGCGGCGGAATTGTCGTCAAGGTCATGCCGCCGATTCTTTCCAGCAAAGACTGCTTCGTGCGGAGCAAAAATCGCGCCTCAGAGTCGACATTTAAAAGCTTACAGTTTGAGCGGGCAGGGCGGTTAGCCGTG
>DATJOQ010000432.1:0-3986 GCA_035506935.1 Binataceae bacterium (SeqCode)
CCATTTTGATCGCGAGCCCGATCCGAATCTGCCCGAGGACATGAGCAAGGAGCACGTCTTCAGTCACGCCAACTACCTGTGGGACATGCGCGTGCTTGACCTGATGCGCCAGGGCAAGATGGATGAGCTTCTCACCGTACTGCCGGAGTTCATCGAGAAAACTGGCGCCGAGGTGAAATCCGGCGGGCTGTTCTGGATGCTGGCGGCGATGGGTCTTCCGAAAATTCCCGCGCGCGTGCACGGCTATTGGAGCGTGATCGCGACTGGCAACGCGGTGGTCGAATGGGATCTCACCACGGACGCCAACGGCGCCGGGGCCGAGGCTCATGCCTGAGGGTCAAGTCGTCAAGGGCTATATCGTCCCCGGCATGCCGCACGTGATGCTGCCGCGGGAATCGCCGAGCCGGCGCGAGTTGCGCGACGCCTGCCGCGTCGCCGGCGCCAATGCGCAGGAGGCGCGTCCCGACGTGCTGGTGATCTTCAGCACGCAGTGGATTTCCGTGCTCGGCCATCTGGTGCAGGCGCGGCCCAATCCGAAGGGGCTTCACGTCGACGAGAACTGGTACGACCTCGGCAACCTGCCCTACGACTTTCGCACCGACCTCGAGCTTGCGCGCAAGACGATCGATGTCGCTACCGCCTCCGGTCTCCAGGCGCGTCCGGTGGATTACGACGGCTTCCCGATCGACACCGGCACGCTGGTGGCGCTCAACTTTCTCAATCCGAAAAACCAAACTCCCGTGGTCTGCATCTCGTGCAATATCTATTCGGGCCGCGACGAGGAGTTGAAGCTGGGCAAGGCCGCGGCCGACGCCGTGCGTGCGCTCGGCCGGCGCGCCGTGATGGTCGCTTCGACTGGACTTTCGGGCCATTACTTCACGCGTGAGATAACCGACGACGAAGATCGTATCGTGAACGAACAGGACGACGCCGAGAATCGCAGGCTGCTCGATCTGATCGCCAGCGGCAAATGCGCTGAAGCCATGGACCGCGCGGCGGACTACGCGGCGAAAACCGGCGCCGACATGCAATTCAAGAGTTACTATTGGCTGATGGGCGCGCTCGGCGCCGACCGCGCCAAGGCCAAGGTACTCGGCTACGGCTCGATCTGGGGCAGCGGAGCCGCCGTGGTCGAGTTCACAGTATAAAAGTGTCAGTCATCACGCCGACTTCACGCCGCTCGCGAGCCTGAGCGTTGGGAGAAAATTCGATGGCCGCCGACTATTCCATCTGGGTCCTCTGCTACGCGCGCACCAAAGTGTCGGGCGATTTCATGGGCGGATCGCCGATCGCCAGCAACAGCGGCACGTTCGAAATCCCGATGCTGTATACGCTGGTGGTCTCAGCTCCGGATACCAAAGATCGGCGCGTCATCGCGATCGACACCGGATTCGGCGAAAGCGGCTTCGCCTCGGCCGAAGACAAGCTCTCGGGGATGTTCACCGAGATCGAATGGCCCGGCGTCGTGCTCGGCAAGATCGGATTTCGCCCCGAACAGGTCGACACCGTTATCCTCACCCATATGCACGCCGACCATGCGGGTAACGTGGTCGCGTTTCCCAAGGCCAAGGTTTACGTCCAGCGCGAAGAGTACGAAGGATGGACGCGGCTTCGCCGCGGCGAGCTGATCAAGACCGCAGGCGTCGGCTCGTGGGCCGTGTCTTCAATCAACTGGGAGAACTTCGACCGTTTCGACGAAGCGATCGCCGCGGGCCGCGTGACCTTGCTCGAAGGTGACCGCGAGGTGGCGCCCGGAATCACGTGCCGGCTGGCTTCGCAATCGCACACCTTCGGCTCGCAGTGGGTGGAAATACAAACCTCCTCCGGACCGCATATCGTGGCGGGCGATTGCGTGTACTGGTACGCGAACCTCGAGAAGATGTGGCCACCGGGCTATATCCAGGGAAATCCGTGGAACGTGATGCAGGTATTCGAAAAGATGAACGCGATTATCGGCGACAAGCTGCCGCGCGTGGTTCCTGGCCACGACATGGAAGTCTTCAAACGCAACGCCAACTGGACGGTCGGACCGAATCCGGTAGCCGAGCTCCATTTAGCGCCGGGTGAAAAGTCGCGCCGCCCGGACTGAGTCTTTCAGATTCGCGTACGAAGATTCTGCGTCGGCGCTGAATTCTCCCTACTCTTTCGGCGGACCAAACTGCATCACGTGTCCGTACACATCCTCGGTGTAATATTCCGACTGATAGGTAGCCGCACGCGCGCCCCATCCGTATTCCACCATCCAGCCCGATGGGCTGCCGAAGTAGAAAGAGTACATATGATCGTTGGAGTGCTTGCCGGGCGTGATATACACCGGTAGCTTCTCGCGTTGAACGATATCGTAGGTCAGGCCGACGTCGTCGAGATTATCGACCTCGATCATCACATGGTTGAAGCGCTTGTCACCCGGTAGTCCAAAGGCAACCGAATGATCGCGCTCGTTGCAGTGCATGAAGGTCAAGGGCATGGGCTGCTTGGTGATGCCGATCTTGTACTCGACCCCGCCGCGCATCCCGAGCTGCCGATAAAAACGATACGCCGCCTCCGTGTCTCTCTCACGGATAATGCAGTGCCCCAGGCCTCCGGCGCCGGTTTTGAAGCGTCCGTGCATTCCCCTGCCGGGATAGAATGGCTTGCCGAATTGCACCTGCGGCCCATGGAAGATCTCGATCGGATTGCCATCGGGATCTTGGAGCGTCATCAGTTCCAGCACGCGGCGCTCGGAAGCCTCGCCTTCGGAACCGACGGCAAACTTGATCCCGGCCTCCTTTAACTGATTCTGCATCTCGCTGAATTCTTCGCGTCCCGCGACGCGGAATCCGAGATACATCAGGTCATCCGAAGGATCCGAATGCAGCACGATACGATGGTGCCAGTAATCCATCCGCAGGTAGCAGCGGTCGCGTTCTCCTTCGTCAACCACCTCCATCCCCAGCACATGGGTGGCATATCTCTTCCACGCTTCGAGGTCCTTTACTCCGAACCCGATGTAGCCGAGCTCCGTTACCTGGGCCATTTTTATTTCCTCCGGTTAACTCCCGCGAGTGCCTCTTATTATGCAAGCTCTTCTTGATAGTTCAATTTATCGTGGCTGTGTTTCTATCCAGTCCGATCCCAGCGCGATACTGCGCACGGCGTCGGTATCGGTCGGTTGATGGCCGACCTTGTGTTTCGGAGCCGGCGCTTCAACCACTCGATTCGACAGGCGGCCAAGGCCATCTATCTCCACTTCCACCAAATCGCCAACGTTCATCGGGCGCGAATTCTTTGGCGTGCCGCTCAGGATCAAGTCGCCCGGCAGCAGCGTGATGAAGCGACAGAGATCGGCGAGGATGTAGTCGATCGGGAATGTCATCTCGCTGATCGCGCCTTCCTGCACCATCTTGCCGTTGAGATACGTACGCAGCGTCGATTTCCCCACGTCGACGCCGCTGACGATCCCCGGCCCGATCGGGCAGAAGCCATCTTGTCCCTTAACACGCAGCATCGAACCCGCGTCGGTCTCGCGATAATCGTGACATCCGACGTCGTTGGCCGGCGCGAATCCTGCGATGTAATCCCACGCCTCTTCGCGCCCCACGTTGCGCATCGGCTTACCGATGATCACTCCGACCTCGCCTTCGTAGTTGAGATACTTGTGCCCCGCGGGACGGCAGAGCGCGCCGCGATGCGAATTCAGCGCGGTGAGCGGTTTCTGAAAATAGGTAGGGGTCTCGAGTTTCGGCCTGCGAAACTCGACCCGGCGTGATTCATAGTTGAGATGGATACACAGAATCTTGGTCGGGTCGCACGGCGGCAGGTAGGTTGCCTCGGCTTCCGCAAGAGATCGCCCATCGCCCAGGAGCAGCCTGTCGCCGGCGGGTCGCACCCATTCGGGATGGCCTTCATGAAGGATTCGCCGCCATTCCTCTCTCGGTCCGTCGACAACGCTCATGCGCGAATACCTCCCGAATTGCTCCAGCGTGATTAGGCGAAGGAACCTTTCA
>DATJOQ010000433.1:0-2641 GCA_035506935.1 Binataceae bacterium (SeqCode)
CTCGGCTCGATCGGAATCTCCTCGCCATGTTTAACGAGGCTCTCGAGGTAGCCACGAATCGCATCCTTGACCATCGCGCGGGCTTCTTCGATCGTGTCGCCCTCGGTGACGAGGCCGGGTAGAGCCGGAACCGTTAGGATAAATCCGCCTTCCGCAGCCGGCTCGAAAACGGCTGTGTACTGATATTGCGCCACATCTCACCTCGCTCTCGATACGCTCGTGGCAAAAATCCTGAAGCCCGATTTTAAGATAGTGCAGTCACGCCATAAAGGGATGTTTGGCATCGTGAAACGAAAACCTTGGTGGCGGCGGTAGGACTCGAACCTACGACTCCGCGGATATGAGCCGCGTGCTCTAACCAACTGAGCTACGCCGCCACCGAATCGATCAGCCTAGCGGGAGCCGCGCCATCGAGAAAGAGTAATCGCCAACTTTAGATCTTGAAACGGCGGGCGCTGACCTGGCGGCTGCCACGTGAAATCTGGTAGAGCGTGCCCTCGCTCAGCTCGAGGCAACTGAGCTTGCCGCCGTACACCAGCCCGGTGTCGATACCGATCTTGTAAGGCAGGTCGACCATCACCTCGCGCATCGGGGTGTGGCCGAACAGCACGATATTGCCGAGGTCGTGCGGGCTTAAGATGAATTCCTGGCGAATCCACAGCAGGTCTTCCACGTCCTGCTCGTCGAGCTGGCGCGCCGGCATCACGCCCGCGTGGACGAATAAATAAGGCGGACGCAGATAGCTCACCGCCAGATTGCGGTAGAATTCCAAGTGACGTTTCGGCAGGCGCTCGATCGCCTGCGACAGATGAGCTTCGCCGATTCCATAGCTCTCGAGCGTGATCGCACCGCCGTTCATCAGGAAGGACTCGCCGTAGTGCCCGGGCATCCCGATGAAGGACAGCATCATGTCTTCATGATTGCCCTTCAAGAAAACGCACTCGCATCCCTCGCGCGGCAGCTCAATCAATTGCTCGATAACGTCGCGCGCGCTGGGGCCGCGATCGACGTAGTCGCCGGCAAATACCACGGTATCGCCCGACTGCGGCTTTATCGCCTTGAGCATCGCGGCGACCTCGTCGGGACATCCATGAATATCGCCGACTGCGAAAAGTCGCCCGTTGCTCTTTTTTCCGCGAGACATCGTCAGACCCGACTACGCAATTTCTCGTGCTCCTGCAATAGCTCCGCGATAGCGTCACGGTTATCGATCACCTGGCGCGCAGCGCTGTACGGATTCAGATCACCGCTCCGAATCTGCTTCATCACGTCAGCAGCGCCGCCGTCGGCAAGCGCGCGGATGGTCCGTTCTTCGAGTTGGCCGGTCAAAATCTCCACGAATTCGCGTGCGCGACGTTCGCTCTCATGCGCGGCATCCGGATGAGAGTGCAGGTAATCGAAATGCTTGGCGAGCATCGCCACCAGTTCGTCGATCCCTTTGTCGTTGGCCGCCTGGGTCAGCAGTACCGGCGGACGCCATCCGGCGGCCGGGCGCAGATGAACATTCAATTCGAGTTCGGCCTTGACCCGGTCCGCACCCTCGCGGTCAGCCTTATTGATCACGAACACGTCAGCGATTTCGTTGAGTCCGGCTTTCATCACCTGGATTCCGTCTCCGCCCTCGGGTACGGTCACGACGACGGTGGTATGCGCCACGTCCATCACCGCCAACTCGGTCTGCCCGACTCCGACGGTTTCAACAATGATTATATCATGGCCGAATGCGTCGAGCAGCTTGACGATCTCGCGGGCAGCGCGGCTCAGGCCGCCGTGACTACCGCGGGTGGAGAGGCTGCGAATGTAAACCCCGCTGTCCTTGTAATGGTCGGTCATGCGGATACGGTCGCCGAGCACCGCGCCGCCGGAAAACGGGCTCGAAGGGTCGATCGCGACCACCGCCACCTGCTTATCCTGCGCGCGATATTTTGCGATCAGCCGGTTGATGAGGGTGGATTTGCCGGCGCCCGGTGGACCGGTGATGCCGATTATGTAAGCGCGGCCGGTCTTCGCGTAGATGAGTTCCATCACACGACTAACCTCAGCCGCGCGATTTTCGATTAGCGTAATCAGGCGCGCGAGCGCGACCTTGTCGCGAGCATCAAAGCGCTCCAGCAGTTGGGCGAGTTTATCCTTGGGCGTATCGACCATCGGTTGTCTTAAGCGAGTCCAGATCCTTGATAACTAAGGAATACTTGGGAAAAGCCGGGAAAATAAAGCTTTTCGCGAAGCTTCAATTTAACGAAAGCGGTTGATGCGGTCGCTGACCCGCACCACAAGCCCTTGGATGGATAATAGCCGCTGCGGTCCAAGGCAAGCAATGTAAGCACCGTCGCGCCGTCGCCGCGACCGTCGCAGAGATAAGCGCGCAATTGTTTTTTACCCTCACGCCTCTTATGCTCTAGCTCAGTGAAACCTCCCGATCTTTATACCGACGGGTGGCTTATCGGCGGGCTCATCCTGATGCTGCTCGGCGCCGGTAACTGGGTGGTCGGACTGACCAAGACCGAGCAGTACAGCCGCGTTCTCGCACACGCGTCGCAACACGGTGCCGATCAATCTTACTTAAGCTTCGAGGAGCTCGACGATCGCACCGATAACTCCGTGCTGGCGCCGCTGACGCAGCAGGAGCGCAACGTCTCTT
>DATJOQ010000434.1:0-17346 GCA_035506935.1 Binataceae bacterium (SeqCode)
CGAGGGCGATCCGGTCGCCGTGGGTGACGCAATCGGCGTGATCGAGGTGATGAAGACCTTCACGCCCGTCATCGCCGAGGTCGCCGGGCGCGTCATCCGCTTCCTCGCCGAGAACGAGGAAGCGATCATGGCCGGCCAGCCTCTGGTCGAGCTCGAAGGTTGAGGGTCGGGGGCACGCGGTGGCAATCCGAAAGCTGCTCATAGCCAATCGCGGCGAGATCGCCGTGCGCATCCTTCGCGCCGCGCGCGAGCTCGGCATCGCCACGGTGCAGGTGGTGAGCAAGGCCGACCACGACATGCTGGCCGCGCGCCTGGCCGACGAGGTGGTCGAGATCGGTCCGCCGCCGGCGGCGAAATCCTATCTCAACCGCGACGCCATCCTCGACGCCGCCCGACGCACGGGCGCGGACGCGATCCATCCCGGCTATGGCTTCTTGTCGGAAAACGCCGATTTCGCCGCCGCCGTCGAGCAAGCGGGGCTGGTCTTCGTCGGGCCGCGGTCGCAGACCATCCGCCTGATGGGCGACAAGGCCGCCGCGCGCGAGGCCGCTGCCAAGGCCGGCGTGCCCACCGTGCCCGGCAGCGCCGGCCGGGTCGAGGAAGGCGAGGCGCTCGACCAGGCGGGCGCGATCGGCTTTCCGGTCATGATCAAGGCGGCGGCCGGCGGCGGTGGCAAAGGTCTGCGCTTCGTCGAGCACGAGAAAGATCTCGCGTCCTCGGTGCGCACTGTCGCCAGCGAAGCCAAGGCCTCGTTCGGCGACGGCCGTTTCTACGTCGAAAAGTTCGTCAACAAGCCGCGTCATATCGAGGTGCAGGTATTCGCCGATCATAAAGGCAACACGGTGCACGTGTTCGAGCGCGAATGCTCGATCCAGCGCCGCCATCAGAAGGTGGTCGAGGAGTCGCCGTCACCGTTCGTCACACCTGAGATGCGCCAGAAGATGGGCGAGGTAGCCGTGCGCGCGGCCAAGGCGGTGAACTATCTCGGCGCCGGAACGATCGAGTTCCTGGTCGACGCCGACCGCAATTTCTATTTTCTCGAGATGAACACCCGTATCCAGGTCGAGCATCCGGTGACCGAGCTGGTGACCGGAATCGATCTGGTCAAGACGCAGATCGAGGTCGCGGCGGGGGCGCCACTGCCGTTCAAGCAGAGCGATCTCTCGCAGAAGGGATGGGCGATTGAGTGCCGCGTCTACGCCGAAGATCCGGACCAGGGCTTCGCGCCGGCGCCGGGAAAAATCGAAACCCTGCGCCTGCCCGAAGGGCCCGGGGTGCGCAGCGATTGCGGAGTATACGAAGGATACGAGGTGCCGGTCTATTACGATCCGATGATCTCGAAGCTCGCTACTTGGGGGCGCGATCGCACCGAAGCGATCGACCGGATGCGGCGTGCGCTCGGTGAGTTCGCGATCGCGGGCGCGCTGGTCACCAACCTCGATTTTCATCGCTGGATCGTCAACCATCCGCGGTTCCAAAAAGGCGACTTTGACACCAGCTTCATCGCGCAGGAATTTCCGCCGGCGGCCGAGAAAGCCACGCAGGATCCGATTCGCGCCGCGGCGATCCTGCTCGCTGCCGCCGCCACTCACGCTGAAGGCAACAGCAGTTCGCGGCGTACGATCGAGACGGGTCGCGCGGCTGCGCAATGGAAAACCGCAGGTCGGTACGACTCGTTGAGGCGATAGGAACAAATCCCATGCACTACATCGCAACCCTGGACGGCAACGAGCACGAATTGGAAATCGAGGAGATGTCCGGCGGAACCTATCGGGTGCGGGTGGGGCCGCAAGAGGTTCAAATCGAGCTGCGCAAAGTGGGCCCGGGTTCGTATTCCCTGCTCGCCAACGACCGCTCATTCGATCTCGACGTAAGCCGTGACGGCGACCAACTGGTAGTAGCATCGCGTGGCGCGCTCAGCCGGGTTACAATCATGGATAGAACGCGGCGTGCCGCTCTGGCCGCCGCCTCGCGTCAATTGAGCGGGCGCGCCGAGCTCAAGGCGATGATGCCGGGTAGAGTGGTCAACGTTTTGGTTAATCCCGGCGACCAGGTGACCAGCGACCAGGCGGTGTTAGTGGTCGAAGCGATGAAGATGGAGAACGAATTGAAAGCGCCCAAGAGCGGCCGCGTCGCTCAAGTCAACGTCGAAGTCGGCCGCACCGTGGAGAAGGGCGAACTCCTGCTGGTGGTCGAATAAGTCACTCCGCTAGTCAATCGGGACGGTCAAAGCGCGATGGCAGATAGCAACGTAAGCGGCCCTCGCAAGCAATGGGAGGAGCGCACGCTCAAGGGCGCGCTCTCGCGTTCGAAGGAGCGCCGCGAGCGCTTCGCGACGACCTCGGGTATCGAGGTCGGCCGCCTCTACGATCCACAGGATCTCGAAGACTTCGATTACAGCGAACGGCTGGGCTATCCCGGACAATATCCGTTCACGCGCGGCGTGCAGCCTACGATGTATCGCGGGCGTTTGTGGACGATGCGCCAGTACGCGGGCTTCGGCACTGCGGAGGAATCCAATCGCCGCTATCATTATCTGCTGCAGCAAGGCCAGAGCGGATTATCGGTTGCCTTCGATTTGCCCACGCAGATGGGCCGCGACGCCGACCATCGGCTGGCACGCGGCGAAGTCGGACGCGTGGGCGTCGCGATCAGCTCGCTCGCCGACATGGAGACTCTGCTCGCAGGTCTGCCGCTGGATAAAATCTCGACCTCGATGACGATCAACGCCACCGCGTCGATCCTGCTGGCGCTCTACCTGGTGGTGGCGGAGAAGCAGGGCGTCGGATGGGACAAGCTCAACGGCACTATTCAGAACGACATCCTGAAGGAGTACGTCGCGCGCGGCACCTACATCTACCCTCCGCGCCAGTCGATGCGCATAGTCACCGACATTTTCGCGTTCGCGACGCGCGAGGTGCCGAACTGGAACACGATTTCGATCTCCGGCTATCACATACGTGAGGCCGGCTCGACCGCGGTGCAGGAGCTCGCCTTCACGCTAGCCGACGGAATCGCGTACGTGCAGGCGGCGGTCGACGCCGGACTCGACATCGACTCGTTCGCCAGCCGGCTCTCGTTCTTCTTCAATGTCCATAACAATTTTTTCGAAGAGATCGCCAAGTATCGCGCGGCGCGCAGGATGTGGGCGCGGGTCATGAAAGAGCGTTTCGGCGCCAGGGATGAGCGCTCGATGATGCTGCGGTTTCATTCGCAGACCGCCGGCGCAACGTTGACCGCGCAGCAGGTTGATAACAACGTGGTGCGGGTGACCTTGCAGGCGCTCGCCGCGGTGCTGGGCGGAACCCAGTCGCTGCACACCAACGCGCGAGACGAAGCGCTGGCGCTGCCGACCGAAGCGTCGGCGCTGTTGGCGCTGCGGACCCAGCAGATAATCGCCTCCGAATCGGACGTCTCCGACACCATCGATCCGTTGGCGGGTTCCTACTACGTCGAGCGTCTCACCAACGAGATCGAAAGCCGCGCCACGGATTACCTGGCGCGGATCGACGAGATGGGCGGCGCGGTCGCGGCAATCGAGCGCGGCTACATGCAGCGCGAAATCCAAAACGCCGCATTCCTCTATCAGCGCGAGATCGAAACCAAGCAGCGGATTATCGTCGGCGTCAATCAATACACCAGCGGCGGCGCCGCGCCGGGCGATATTCTCAAGGTGAATCCCGAGACCGAACAAAAGCAGCATGCGCGATTGGCCAAAGTGCGCGCCGAACGCGACGCAACTGCGGCGAAGGCGGCTTTGGTGCAAGTCGAAGCGGCCGCGCGTGACGGCTCCAACCTGATGCCGCCGATCGTAGACGCGGTGCGCGCGTACGCCACCCTGGGCGAAATCGCCGACGCGATGCGCACCGTTTTCGGCGAGTATCAACCCGCCGGAGAGTTCTAGCAGCACGCCTCGCGAGCCGGTAGCTTGTTTCTGGACGCAAACTACCTTCAAAGGAAAAAGAAAGTCTGATGGGGCCGGTACCGAAAGGGATCTTTCTCACCAAAGGCGTAGGCAGACATCGCGAAAAGCTCACCTCCTTCGAGTTGGCGTTGCGCTCCGCCGGAATCGCCGAGTACAACCTGGTACGTGTCAAATCGATCTTTCCGCCGAATTGCAAGTTACTCACACAGCCGGAAGGCATGAAGCGCCTGTCGCCCGGCCAAGTGGTGTTCACGGTGATGAGTGACAATGCGACCAACGAGCCCCATCGCTTGATCGCGGCTTCGGTCGGCGTCGCGATTCCAGCCAACACTGGCATGTATGGTTATCTCTCCGAGCACCACAGCTTCGGCGAGACCGATCAGAAGGCGGGCGATTACGCCGAGGACCTCGCGGCGACCATGCTTGCTACGATTCTCGGAGTCGACTTCGATCCCAACGTCGGCTACGACGAGCGCAAGGACATCTGGCGGCTGTCCGACAAGATCGTCACCACGCGCAACGTCACTCAATCGGCGATCGGTGACCGCGACGGATTGTGGACCTCGGTGATCGCGGCAGGGGTTTTCGTCGATTTACCCAACGGCAAGTAGCTGAGCGCGATTCAAGCGCGCCGGGCCTTTGCGATCGACAAGAAACGCCTCTGTGCGGCGCATCTCACATCGCCTCGCGCCATGCGCTATGATAAAAGCATGGCTACACAAATTCTCTACTGCTCGGTTTGAAACTACGAGCCGCGTGCGGCCAGTTTGGCCGCCTCTCTGAAAGCCCGATTCGGCGAAGAGGTTGAAATCAAGGTCGGCAAGACCGGCCAGTTCGACGTTTTGGCCGACGGCACGCTGCTTTTCTCGAAGAAGGAAGTATCGCGGTTCCCGGAAGAGGGCGAGGTCGAAGAGCGTTTCGCGGCGCTCCGCGCGGGCAAGCCGATGCCTACGATCGAGCCGGTGCCAGCTGGCCCGATCAAGCGGATCGCGCAGAAACTATTCGGCTAGCTGAGCGCGAATCCGGCCAGGCGCTCCAGCAGCCCGAGATCGATATTCTCGCGCACGATCGCCGCGAGCCGATCGTACTCGTTCTCGCGGCTGAACGGCGGTGCTGCCACAACCGGGTCGGCGAGATCGCGCCGGCCGCGCAGCGAGCGTAGCATCGACGCGCGCAGCCAATCATTTTCGAACAGCCCATGCAGCGAGGTTCCGACGACCGCGCGATTCTCACTAATCGCGCCGTCGAAAGCCGACTCCGCCTGCCGATTGCGAGACAGAATCTCGAAAGGCGCTGCGCTGTCACCTATCGGCTCGGCCCGCCCCATGTGAATCTCGTAGGCCGACAGCTCTTCGGAAGAAGCGTGGGCCACGAAACAATCCTGATTCACGCGAGCCCGCACCTGCGCGGTCAGCTTGTCCCGCGCGAAGCGCGTGCACACCGGCAGAAGACCGAGCCCCGGCGTCGAAGGCCGTGGCGATTCGACACCGTCCGGATCCTCGATCGATTTTCCTAGCATCTGATAGCCGCCGCACACGCCCAGAATTGGATCGCCTCGGCGCGCGCGCTCGAGCACAACGCGATCGATACCGCTTTGGCGGAGCCACTCGAGATCGGCAACCGTGCTTTTCGAGCCCGGCAGGATCACAAGATCGGCGTTTGCCAGCTCGTGCGGCGCGTCGACGAATCGCACATCTACGCCGGGCTCGTGTTCGAGCGGTTGAAAGTCATCGAAGTTCGAAATTCGTGGATATCGCACGATCGCGATCCGCAATTCCGCTGATGATGCGTCAGTTCGATAGCGCCTTTCCTCGATCGCAACCGCATCCTCGTCCGCGATCCGCAGCCGCTCGATAAAGGGAATGACCCCCAGCATCGGGGTGTTGACCCGCCGGACGATGAAATCGAGGCCGGATTGCAACAACCCGATATCGCCGCGGAACTTGTTGATCGCGAGCGCCGCGACCCGCGCGCGTTCGTCGGGCTCGAGCAATTCGATCGTGCCGACGAATTGCGCGAACACACCGCCGCGATCGATATCGCCGAGCATGATCACCGGCGCGTCGGCCAGCCTGGCGACGTGCATGTTAACGACGTCGCGCGCTTTCAGATTGATCTCGACCGGACTGCCGGCGCCCTCTATCACGATCAACTCGTAATTCTCACGCAAGCGCGCGAGCGACTGCGCAACCACGGCGCGAAGCTCGGACAGGCGATCATCATCGTCGCCGAACTTCAGCGTGCCGACGGGCTTTCCCAACATCACGATCTGCGATCGCCCGCCGCCCTCCGGCTTGAGCAGGATGGGATTCATCTCGGCTGTGGGCGCGATCCCGGAAGCCTCCGCCTGCACTGCCTGGGCGCGGCCGATCTCCTTGCCGTCGGGCGTGACGAAGGAATTCAGCGACATGTTCTGCGCCTTGAACGGCGCGACTCTGATACCGCGCTGGCGAAAGATGCGGCAGAGCGCCGTGACGAAAATACTTTTGCCCACCGACGACGCGGTCCCCTGAACCATCAGCGTGCACGCCGGCATCAGATGGACATCCTGGAGAAATTTTCGTCGCGCGAATCTTTTGCTGCGCGACTTTCGGCAACGATCGATTTCATCGCGTGCGCTTCGCGTAAGCGACGCAGGAGTCGATCAGTCCGTGTGCGACGAGCGGATTCGACGCCCAGTGCGCGTGGACGTAAGACGCGAGCACGTGGTTTACGCGATAGCCTTCGGCCGCAGCCGCGCCGCTCAGGCGCGATCGTATCGTGTAGACGTTCTCAATATCGGAAGGCGGCGGTTCGAGATTCGAATAGCGGAACTGATGGCCACGAAAGCGCAAGCCCGCCGGTCCCAGGATCGACCGCGCGCGCGTCTCGACCTCGACATATCCCAGCGCCTGCAAGCGATCCGACATCACCGCCTTTCCGGGAATCAGACCGAGCATCGGGTATGATCGCGAATCGAGCGTTACGATGCCCTCGCTCAAATACATCAAGCCGCCGCATTCCGCGTAGATCGGTCCGCCGCCCGCGGCAAAAGCACGAATCGCTTCGAGCATCGCGCGATTGCGCGACAGTTCTTCGGCCGCGCATTCGGGATAGCCGCCGCCGAAATACAGTCCGTCGACTTCGGGAAGATCGCGATCGTGTGTGGGCGAGAAGCGGATCAGTCCGGCGCCGAGATTTTCCAGCCGCCGCAGATTGTCTTCGTAGTAGAAATGAAAGGCGTCGTCGAATGCGATCCCGATACGGCATCGCGTGCCGCCGACAATGTGCGCGCTATCCTCAGGCACAACCAGCGCAGGCGCCGAGCGCGCAATCTCGATCGTTTGATCGATATCGAACCATTCTTCGACCAGTTTGCTCCACGCTGCGAGTTGCGGCTGAGAAATTGCGCTCTCGCTGGCCGCCAGCAGCCCGAGGTGACGCTCCGGAAACGCGAATTCCGTACGCCTGGGAAGTCCGCCAACGACAGGAAATCCGCCGCTCGCTTCGCGCAGCAGGTCCAGATGACCGCGGCTGCCAACATAATTGCACGCCAAACCCGCCACTCGCAGATCGGGATCGAACGTGCGAAAGCCATGCGCGATCGCGGCAACGCTGCGTGCGATACCTGAGCTATCGAGCGCGAGCACAACCGGCGCGCCGAGCCACTTTGCGATCTCAGCGGTCGAGCCTTGCTCGCCGGTTGCCGAGGCGCCGTCGAATAAACCCATCATGCCTTCCGCGATCGCGATATCCGCACCGCGCGAGGCGCTGGCAAAGCTCGCAATCACTGCGTCGCGTCCCATCATCCAGCTGTCGATATTCTGCGAAGGACGTTCGCTCACGCGCGAGTGATAGGTTGGGTCGAGATAGTCGGGGCCGCACTTGAACGCGGCGACCTTAAAGCCGCGCGCGCGCAGCGCGCCGATCAGGCCGACGGTGACGGTGGTCTTGCCGACACCACTCGACACACCGGCAATGATCAGCCGCGGTATCTCCATGCGGCGCATCGGGAATACGCTGTCTACCAGCGCGACGCTACTGGCCCTTGTAGGTTGGCTGGCGCTTGGCCAGGAACGCCGCGATCCCCTCGCGCGCGTCGGCGGTGCGTCCCATGTCGGCAATACTGCGGCTTTCGTGCTCCATCTGCGTTTCGATCGGCTCGGTCCATCCGCTGTGAAGCAAGCGCTTGGCTGCGCCGTAGGCGAGCGTCGGTCCGGACGCCAGTTGCACCGCGAGCGCGTCGGCCTGCGCCATCAGCTCGCCGTCCGGCACGATCCGCGTGACGATACCCCAGTGCTCAGCCTCGCGCGCCGAAAACAAGCGGTTGGTCAGAGTAAGTTCCATCGCGCGCTTGAGTCCCACCAATCGCGGCAGGAAATAGCTTCCGGAACCGTCAGGGGTGAGACCGATTTTGGTGTACGCCATGGTGAACTTGGCCGATTCCGCGGCCAGCACCAGATCGCACGCGCATGCCAGGCTAAGCCCACCGCCCGCGACCGCTCCCTGCACCGCGGCTACTACCGGCGCTTTGCCACGCACGAACCGCGAAGCCGCGGCGTGAAAATACGTGGTCACGTCCTTCAGATGAGTCGGCATGCCCTCGCCCTGCGCCGCGAAAGATTTGAGATCGCCGCCCAGGCAGAAATTCTTTCCGGCGCCGCTCAGCAGGACCGCGCGAACCTGGGGATCTTCGTCGCACAAGAGCGCCGCCTCCATCAGCTCCTTGGCCATCTGCATGTTCAGCGCGTTGCCGGCCTCCGGCCGGTTGAGCGTGATACGAGCGACGTTGTCGCGGATATCGAAAAGCAAGGTCGAGTAATTTGACATGATGACAACTATCTCCTACTGGATGTAGCAATCTATCGAAGCGCCGCAATAGTACCGGGCGCCGTGCATCCCTCATCGGGCGCGTTCAAACGATACGAACAGGTCAGCCTGCCCGCGTGCCCGGCCAATTATTACAAAGCCGCGGACGAATGATCTATCTCGCCGGTGATGGGCAGAACGGCGCACAAATGGTAGGTCTATGCTGAAATCCAAGCAGGAGCCGGGCGATGATTATTCTCTATACCACCGAACGCGACTACCCCTGGGGCGCATTGCGCTCGACTCACGCCAGCAAGGTAAAAGTAATCCTGGAAGAAAAGCGGCTGCCCTATCGGATCGAAAACTTGCCGCCCGGAAACCTGTGGAAAAAGCCACCTGAGATGCTCGCGCGCCATCCGCTCGGCAAGGTCCCGTATATCGAGGACGGCTCGATCACGATCTTCGATTCGAGCGTGATCAACGAATACCTCGACGAGCGCTATCCCGAACCCCCGCTGATGCCTGCCAGCGCGGTCGAGCGCGCGAAAGTCCGCGAACTCGAGCAATTCGGCGATGAGGCAATTCTGGTCGGCAATCTGCCGCCGATCTGGATGCCATATTGGAGCGAACCGGCCAAACGCGACCTCGATCGCATGGAGAAGGGGCGCGAAGGGCTGCGCTCACGCGATTTTCCCTTCCTCGAGCAGGTGCTCGGCGGAAATGGTGGTGACGGTTATATCTGCGGGGAGTTCTCGCTGGCGGACGCTTCGTTGATGCCGCTGGCGATGGTGCTGGAAGTCGACCGGATAGCGCTCGGCGAGTTCCCGCGAGTCGAACGCTATCTCGCCAAACTCAGGGAACGACCGAGCTACCGCGTGATCAGTCCGAGCACGCCGGTGTCAGAGGCGACTGGACGTTCTCAATGGCCCTGAGCGACGTGGTCCGTAAGAATCACCGATGGACCGCCATTCGAGGACGCGCCGTTTGCCGAATCCGCCTGCGCAGCCTTGGCTTGGCCGATCGCACGGACGCGGTCCGAGATAATCCTCAAGGTATCGAGATTGTAAGGTATACCGCAGTGCGTCGATTTCACTTCGACCGCCTCGACGTGCGCAGCAAACTCGATACAAGCCGGCCACTGCACCACGCCATCGCTCTTTGAGTAAATTAGAGTCGACGGTACCCTTGGCGGATCCTGCAGATGGATTCCGCACAGAGAGGACAATTCTCCGATGCAGGTGGTGCCGTCATCATGCGTCCTTCTGGTCGCGATGAACAGCATCTTCACGATCGGGTTCGTGGTGTGCAGCGGACCCCGGATAGGAGAACCCAAAAGAAAAGTGTGCGCAATCAAGTCGGGTAAGCGTCGCGCCAATGCACGAGCGTAGATACCGCCGAGACTGTGGCCGACTACCACCACCGGAATACCGGCTTCGCGCGCAGTCTCCTGCACCACCGATTCCAAGCGGGCCATCTGCTTACGCGAGCAGGCAACGTTTGCTGTTATTCCCGCAAAGCGGACCTTATGTCCTTCGCCACGCAGGCGATGAGCAAGCGGATAGAGGCTTACGTCACCTGCCATGAAACCCGGGATTAATAAAATAGTCTGCGGCGATTCGGTTCGGTTCGAAGTGATGCTCGCGCCGGCGGCGCGAGTGAAGGCGAGCCATTCGTTTAATACACGGCCTTCCCGCAGCAGGCTTCTAAGAGCGGGATGCGATGTTTGCATCTCCTCAACACTCCTTTAATGCCCACGATACGGGCATATGACCAATATATAGGCACGAACTGTGCCTATGCAAGTGGCTGGTGATAGTCGCATAAAGCAGATAAAAACATCAAGGCGCGACATTCTTTTTTTCGAAAATTTCTAAACCTTGTCACTTGGGCGACAATTCGATGTCCGGATCTTTTCAGATCGATGATAGCTAGCTATGGTCGTGGCTTGTCAGCTAGATTCGACAATCTGATTGGACTCTGGGTCGGTATCTGAAGCCGCTTCCTGGTATTAGGAGAGGATAAAATGGCTTCACAGAACGCTGATGATCTTAAAATTCTGTACAAGATCCTTTTTATCGAACTGCCTACCGTCGCTGCTAAAAAAGCGCTGGGTGTCGGCCGGGAAAACGAGCTCGAGAAAACCGCGTGGGAGGGTTACGACGCCTCGATACGTTTGGCGGGCGTAGCCACGAGTCAGATTTATTCCCACCCGCTCTTCGGGGATCTCCTGGAGAGAGTCGCCGGTCCGCTACTGCGCGTGCAGCGGTTGTCGAATGTGGCGGCAGGAGCGATCTTTTCCGCCTTGTGGTCCACGATGGGTCTTCCCACCGCAGCAGATGTTCAGAGCCTGCGAGGTGAACTGACAAATCTGCGCCGCGAAGTGCGCCTAATGGCCGGCGGATTGCTGATACCCGGCGGCAGCGAAGAAGCTCCCTCAGATATCGAAAGGCGAGCGCCCAGAAGAAAGAAGCGGGAAGCCGCGTAAGCACCAAGCCGCGCCAGACGCCGCGTCGCGACCGCGGCGCAGTGCAATCAGGCAAACAACCGAGAGTCAGGCAGTTGTCTCTGCCTGTGCATTCCTGGCCTCGGCAGATTGCTTGAGCTCGGTGAAAGCCTGGTCGAGACACGCTCTCATGATTTCGAGATCAGGCATCAGGCTCGGTTCCGCCACCATCCCGAAATAAAGACTCTGGTTGTAGCCCAGGATCGAGATGCCGTAACCAAGATTCGCCTGCAACGGTGGCAGCCCGATAACGTCGAGCAGCAGATGACCGGCCAGGTACTGCGGAACCTGCACACCGGGAGCGTTGGTCGCCATGAAATTCACTCCGAACGCGGGCAGACCGAATCGGCCGCACGAGGGCAACGACGAAGCCCACTTGCCCAGCGCACCCGCGTAATCGAGACCGAGATTGGCGAGGCGCGACGTCAACCCCATCAGGCCCGGCGGAACAAGATTCAGCGTTTCGGTGAGTAATTCGAGCGACTGAGCTTCGCGGCTGGCTTTGATCCGCTCACTCTCTTGCTGTACCGCCTCCAGCCGAGGGCCCGGATTCATCGGCACCGCAGGCAGTTCCGAAAAAGTTATCGAGACGCGATTGCCGAGCGTTCCGCCTTCGTCTTCAAAAGCGACGTTGACGGGACAAGCGATTCTGAGAGGCGCGCCGCCAGGCTTACAATCATGCCTGGCCAGATAACGAGCGGCGGCTTCGCTCACCATCGCCAGCACCACATCGTTCACGGTTCCGCCAAACGCATTGCGGATCGCACGAAAGTCTGCAAACGAGTAACGCGACCACACCAGGTTGCGGCGCGGGCCGATCAATCCGGTATTCCACGGAGCGGAAACGATCGGTTGCGAGACCAGTCTCGACAACGAGCGACCGGCGTCGGCCAACATTCCTGTGCGATCCGCGAGTTCCTTGGGGCTGCGGAGCAACTCCTGCGCGCGAAACGCCGCGTCGACCCGCTCCTCGAGCACATCGTGGATTGCGGTCAACAGGCTCTCTGCGATACCCGGCAGAGGATTCGGGGTCCAATTGTGGGCCGGCGGCTCAGGCTGTGGGGCGTCGGCGCGAAGATCGAACAGCGCGCTGGTCGCTTCCACCGGCGATACTCCGCCGATCAAACACTGATGGATTTTCATCAGCACGCAGGTGCGGCCGCTGTCGAGTCCCGTAAAGGCGTGGATTTCCCATAGCGGCCGCTCGCGGCTAAGCGGCGATTCGAAGACCTTCAAAGCGCTCTGGATAATCTCAGCTTCGCTGCTCGGAGGCAGCTTGTGAGATTTGACGTGATTTTCGATCTTGAAGGCGGGATCGTCCTCCAGGCTGGCGTGGGCGAGGTTTAGAGGCACCATAGCCAATCGCTGCCGATAGCGCGGCAACAGTTCCAAACGTCGTTCGATATGCTGGAGCAGTTGCTCTATCGGTATCTCACCCTCGAAGAACATCAGCATCCCGCTGTGGGCCGGGCTGGCGGCAGACTCTGCGTACAGGAAGGCCGCATCCAGGCCGGTCAGCCGGCGGCTGATGCTCGCGGGTCGAGTTGCGTTTTGCGCCGCCATCGCGGTACCTCCGGGTGAGACGGTCCTAGACTAGAGTTTAGCCTATATGCGCCCTAAAGGTCCGTCGCGTCAACAGAAATTTTGCGCATAAGGAGATGAGTGAACTCTTGGCGAAAGCGAGATCACACATTACTAGTACAGCCGATTGATCTGCTAGGATGCCGACGTTCCCAATTGATGTGATGCATTGCCGACCGGGGCGCGGGGTTGCGACTATCGCCGGGGTCGATTAGAAAAGGGGACCCGGCATCAGCGATAAGGAGTAATCATATGGCGTTGCCAGCCGAAATCACGGCGCGATTTCCCAAGGAGTTGAAGCTACCCGACGGCAGAACCGCGACCGTCCGTTTGATGGAGCCCGGCGACAAGCAGGCGATTCTCCAGTTCGCCCGTTCGCTGCCCGAGGACGACCTGCTGTTTCTGCGCACCGATATCACGGACCCCATCGTGGTAGACGAATGGATCAAAAATCTCGAGCAGGGCGCCACCGTCACGCTGCTCGCGGAGATGACCAATATCGAGACCGTGCTCTCGGAGCCGTCGGTTCGGATCAAGGAAGTCGCCGCGTACGCCAGCATCCATTTGAGTAGTGTGCGATGGACGCGCAAGACCGGCGAGATCCGCATCAACACCGCGCCCAACTATCGCGGAATCGGTCTGGGACGGCGCCTGGCGGCGGAAGCGTTTGACGTCGCGAAGTCCGCCGGCCTGAGGAAGATAGCCGCGCAGATGACGCCCGATCAGGCCGGGGCGCGTGCGGTTTTTGAAAAGCTTGGCTTTCAGGTAGAAGCGGTGCTCGCCGACTGGGTGGAGGATCGCCGCGGCCAGTCGCGCGATTTAATTATCATGACCTACGATCTGCACGGATTCAGCGATTACGTGCAGGCCTGACGCCTAAAGGCACGGCGCGGACGCGTCGTGCCTTTTCAATTCGTTTCCGTTCAACGCCCCACTCACATCAATCCCATTTCTTTGAGCTCCGGGCTCACGATCAGGCGCGGCTCGGTCAACGCCTGAACTTCCTCGGCGGTCCATCCCGGCGCAACTTCGCGCAATACCAGTCCCCTATCCGTGACCTCGACCACCGCAATATCGGTCACGATCAGATCGACGCACTCCGGCGCGGTAATGCGCGAGCTACATTGCTTGACGATCTTAGGGCGGTTCTCCTTGTCAGTATGCGTCATCGTGACGATCAGCTTTTTAGCGCAGAAGGCGAGGTCCTGTCCGCCCCCGAGGCTTCCAACCTGTTTTCCCGGCATCACGTTGTTCGCGAGATCGCCCTTCTCGGAAACCTGGAACGCACCCAGGACGCTGATATCGATATGCCCGCCGCGCACGATAGCGAAGCTTTCCGCATGATCGACGATCACCATGCCCGGCTTGGGGGATACCGGCTGCGCGCCGGCGTTGATTAGATTCGCGTCGGCAAGCTGCGGATCCTCAATAATTTGGCCGAAACCGACCAGGCCATTCTCGGAATGGAACAGCACTTCTTTATCGGGCGGAATAAACGTGACGCAGGCGGTCGGAATCCCAATTCCCAGGTTCACCAGCATTCCGTCTTGGAATTCCCTTGCCGCGCAAAGAGCGATCGAGCGTTCGTCGAGCCTGGCTCCGGCCATGAATTCTCTCCTCGTCCGAAGTTACATCGGGAAGTTACATCGGCTTGTCCCACGGCCGCGGTTCCCGTGGTCTGACTACAACGCGCTGCACATAGATACCGGGCGTCACGATTTGCTCGGGATCGAGCTCTCCGAGCTCGACCACCTCGTCGACCTCCGCGATCGTCACGGTCGACGCCCCCGCCATGGTCGCATTGAACGTGCGCGCGGAGCCGCGGTAAGTGAGATTGCCGTAGCGATCGGCCTTGTGCGCGCGGATCAAAGAGGCGTCGCCCTTGATCGCATGCTCGAGCAGGTATTTGCGGCCGTCGAACTCCCGCACTTCCTTCCCTTCCGCGACGAAGGTGCCGACGCCGGTCGGCGTGTAAAAGGCGGCGATTCCGGCGCGCGCCGCGCGGATTCCTTCGGCGATCGTGCCCTGCCCCACCAATTCCAGCTCGACCTCGCCGTTCATCACTTTTTTCTCGAACGGCGTATGGATCCGTCCAATCGCGGCAGGGACCGCCAGGATGCCCTTTGTCAACTGCCCCCTCTCCACCAGCAATCCCAGATCGTAGAAGTCAGGCGGAAAGGTGAGCACGCTCGACATCCGGGTTCGGATCGCTTCCATGAACTCAGTGCCCCATCCGCCGCTATTGCTCACCACGGTCAAATTTTTGATGCCGGTTCTGGCGAGCGCCGCGATCAGGTAGCTGGGACACTCGGCGGGCCCGCCAAAACTCGCGATCAAAAGCTTGGCGCCTTCTTTGATCCCGCTTACGGCCTCGTCGAACGTATTCACAATTTTATTGATCATGTTCGTGCGTGTTCCGAGCTGAACGGCCTAATTATCGAAACTGGCGACCAGTTCCGCGAGCTTTTGTTTTGCTCCATTCAGGATTGGCGCGCCGTCGCCGACCAGCAAGGTGTCGAAATCGACGTCCATCAGCGTGCGCAAGCTGCGGCGCAGACGTGCGGGATCGTCCATCACTCGCTCCGCCAGCAGGCCGCAACCGCCCGGCGGCTTTCCGATCACGCAATCGCCGACGAATAGAATCTTTCGCTCGGACCAATGGAGCGCAATTTCGCCCGGCGATTTGCCCGGCACTCCGATAACACTGAGAGGTCCGCAGCTTTGACCGACGATCAGCCCCTCATCGAGTTCAGCGCCCTGACTGCGCGCGTGACCGGCATCATCCGGATGAATCGCGGTCCTGGCGCCGGTGCGTGCACGCACCTTGTTTGCCGCACGCACATGATTGCGATTGGTCAGCAGAATGCGGCTCACGCCGATTCGTGCAAGCTCTTCGAGAACCTCTTCCGGCGGTTCAACCGGATCGATACAGATATTGCCTCGGGGGTGCCGCAGCAGGAAGCCGTTGAAATTGTAGCCGTGCGGTTCCGAGAACCACGGCCACGTGAAAACTTCAGGTACGATCTCTTGCATCGGACTCTCCTGTCGCCGCGCGCCGAGCAGCCCACCCAGCTCGGCCAGAGCGGCTCATCGACGTCGGGCGACTGCGCTTTGCAAAATAGCATAAGCCCACTAGATAGCCTCTGTATACTGAGGATGGCGGAGCAATTTGAATGAAGAGAGGGTTCGCGCGGATTCGGTCTCATATCGAACGTGCGCTGATGATCGGGCTGATCGCGGCGACCGCGACGTTGGGATGCGCGAGCCGGGGTGCGGATGCGGGAAGCTGCGGACCGTTCGGTAATCCTCCGGCCAAGATTGATTCGAGCCCGGAGCCTTTTTGCTGGAGCGGAAACAAGCTGCCGTCTTGGAAGGACAGCGACGGCAGTGCGCGCTACGCTTGCGTCTACGAGCCGAAATCGCCCGCCAAAGATCATAAAGTGCCGCTGCTGGTCTTCCTTCATCCGTCGCTGCTGTCGGCGGATTCGGTCAAGATGACCAATCTCTTGGATTTCGTCGATAGCGGACAGTTGAGCGACGACCCGTCGCAAAAAGGTTTCATCGTGCTCGCGCCGCAGGGGCGCAAGACCAGCCACTTTTATCCTTGGCCCGATGACAGCGGCTATGGATGGGACAATTGGTATCGCCAGTTCAATTTCGCCGGCGATGTCAAAATCGGCGATACGGTTTATCGCGAGAATGTCGACGCGGCGGCGATCGATCACTTCATCGCGGAGGAAGTCGCAACCGGCAAAGTGGATACTCGCCGCATCTACGTGACCGGATGGTCCAACGGCGCGGCGATGGCCTTTATATACGGGCTGAACCGGCCCAATATCGCCGCTATCGCGGTCTACTCGGCACCCGATCCATTCGGCGCGCTCGACGATCCGTGTCAGCAGAAACCGGTGGCAACCGCGCCCGATGGTCCGAGCCAAATTCAAATCTCGAATCCCTGGCTGCCGGCGATGCACGTCTACAATAGCTGCGATACGGCAGGAATCTGCGCCAACGCCAAGCGATTCACCAGCCAATTGCAGCCACTCGGTGTCGGGTTGGACAACGTGATTATCGACGGCTTTCGCAACCAGGTAACGGCCTGCGACGATTCGTGCGGCACCAATCTTAACGGGGACGCGAGCCCCGTCAGCAATCCTATGGGAGCCTCGGCCGGCTTCTTCAACCACGTGCGATGGCCGTCGTATTGGACGCCGGCGATGCTGGATTTCATGCGCCGCCATCCTTTGGCTGCGCCCGGCCATTAATTCGTCGATCCGCCAGGCTTCTCGCGCCAACATTTGTTTTCGATTGCGGTTGCTGATAACTGACGTGGCGCGCGGGACTGAAGTTGTACCTGCGCCACTTCGTGGGAGGGTCTGGCATGGCAAAGAAAAACAAAAAGAAGGACCGCGCTGCTGCCGGCAAGGCGCGCAAGCCCGCGCCGAAGGCACGTGCAGTTAAGAAGCCCGTCGCGCGCCCGGCGGCTGCGGCCGTGCCCAAGCCGGTCGATATAGATCCCGGCTGGACGTGGGACGATAATTATCCCTTC
>DATJOQ010000435.1:0-2328 GCA_035506935.1 Binataceae bacterium (SeqCode)
TACGGAATCCTGCGCCATATATTTTTTGTGCTCCGGCGCGATGAACTCCCAATAGTCAGTCATATATACGCCGTGCGACACGGGCAAAACGTGAGGCGTATCAGGCTCGCTCAAGTGCGCGAGTTTGCCGATTACGTAATCGGCTTTTTGCGTAGTCACATTCTGATAGCGATCGAAAATCTTGCTATCGAGTATGCAATGCATCACCTGCGGATTGTATCGATAGTATAAATTCCACAGCACCTTGGCGCCCGCGTCAGGCTCAGTCGGTGTGGGAAACGGAATTCCGGCGACGTAGTTTTCCGGCAGCGTGCCGCCGCCACGAAGTTCCGCGAGCTTGACGCTGGCGCTGTGGAGCGCGGTATCGCGCAGAAATTCCTGGGGCAGCGGAATCGGTATCGTCGGACCGACTTCGATCACCGCCTCGTCGGGCATCTTCCAGTGGTACTTGCCGCTGAACAGCGCCTGCATCCCGCCCGACATGAATTGCTGGTACTGCTGCCAGTTGTGGCGGTCGATTCTTGTTCCTGGAGCGAGGGTGGTCTCGCCTGCTGAGGTGGTTCCAATCGGCGAATTCAGAACCGCGAGAATTAAAAGAATTAATCGTCCGAACCTGCGTGCCATAGATCGAACCTCAGCACAGTTCGCGGCGAAAATAGCTCAAAACGCCAAATACAAAAAGAGTTGCGATGAGGGTTGAGCAGGCGAAGCTCCTGGCCGCGGATAGACTTTCGTCCGGCTTTGCCATGTGTCACGCTGTCGGGTTCGAGGCTTTGGAGTGAAGGCAGCTATTATCGGCGGACGCGGCGCCGGGAAATCGACAGTATTTCACGCGCTGACCGGGCTTGCTCCGCTGGAGGGGCAATCTGACGCGAAAAGCCGTGCCCGTTTTGGACAGATCAAGATCCCGGATCCACGGCTCGACTTCCTGGAGTCTACCTACGGCTCCAAGAAGAAAGTGCAAGTCGAGTTGACCTTGATGGATTTCGCGCCGAATCCCAAGGAGCAAAAGGCGGGCGCGGCGCTCGACCCAAGCCTGCTGCCGATGATTCGCGAGCCTGACGCGTTGCTAATCGTGATACCGGCGTTCGGCGCCGCGGCGGTCGATTTGATCCCGGCGGTCGAGAGCGTCGAGGCAGAGCTGGTGTTCGCGGATTTTGAGCAGGGCGAGCGTCGGCTGGAGCGGTTGAAGAAGGAAAAGGGCGCCAACGATTTTGAACGCGTGGCGCTGGAGAAATGCCTACGCCATCTGGAGCAGGGCGCGCCGCTGCGCAAGCTTGAGCTAAGCGAGCAGGAAACTCAGGTTCTCGCGACTTTCTGCTTTCTCTCGCAAAAGCCGGCATTGGTGGTGATCAATTGCGACACCGAGCAGGCCGCGGCCGCAACCGACGCGAAGCTCCATAGCGCGATGAGTACGCGCGGCCTCGACGTGCTCAAACTAGCGGCGGCGTTCGAGGCTGAACTGTGGGAACTTGAGCCCGAGGCGCAACGGGAATTGTTGAGCGAAGCCGGTCTCAAAGCGCCTGCGCGCGATCGTTTGATCGCAACCCTCTACGGCCATCTCGGGCTGATGACGTTTTACACCGCGGGCGAGCCTGAGGCTCATGCATGGTCGCTCAGACGCGGGGCCAGCGCGCTCGAAGCGGCCGCGCGAATTCACAGTGATATCGCGCGAGGCTTTATCCGTGCCGAAGTCGTGAGCTACGAGGATTTCGCCGCGCTGCGTTCGGATGCGAAAGTTAAAGAAGCGGGCAAGCTTCGTCTGGAAGGCAAAGATTACCTGATGCGCGACGGCGACATCATCCATATTCGATTCAAAGTATGACGTCGGCGCGGTCGCTTTAACTTTTAACTTGCACATACGAGCCAGCGCTGCGAGAATGGGAGGGTTGGGCGCGGTTGTGGACGGAGACTAGGCGGATCACCTCTCGATTTTCTCGCCGATGCGAAGAATAGAAACGTTCCTGATGGTGCTGGCGCTGGGCTTTTATGCCTGGTTCCTGCGCCGGCTAGGGCTAGGGAATGTCTTCGCCTACGTACGTTTAGCCGGATGGGCGCTGCTGCTGACCTGCTCGCTGGAAACTGTTTCGCGAGTGGCGAACACGCTGGGATGGCGCGCGACGATCGTGGAATATCCGCGCGGATTGTCGTTTGGCGAGATGTTCCTGGCGCGGATCGCGGGCGAAGCGATCGATTACGTCACGCCCTCGGCGCAACTCGGCGGTCAATTCCTGATGGCGCTGATGGTCCGCAACAAGCTGCCGATCGCAGTCGGTTTGGCCTCGGTGATCGTCGCAGCGCTCGCGGAAGGGATCGGACAAATCGGAT
>DATJOQ010000436.1:0-2844 GCA_035506935.1 Binataceae bacterium (SeqCode)
AATGGCATTTTGAACGTGACCGCGCGCGATCAGCGCACCGGCAAGGAACACAGCGTAGACGTGAAGCCGTCCTACGGTCTCACGGATGAGCAGGTGGAAACGATGATCCGCGAATCCATCGAAAAGGCCGACCAGGATTTCAACGATCGCCAGATCCGCGAGCAGCGAGTCGAAGCGGACACGATTCTCGCCGCGGTGGAAAAAGCCCGCAAGCACGACGCGTACTTCGAACTGACCGACGACGAGCGCGTCGCGATCGACAAGGCTGTCAACGAACTTCTGCTCGTGTACCACTCCGACAGTCTGGACCTGATCCGCGCGAAAATCGAGCAGGTGAACCAAGTCACTCTGAAGCTCGCCGAGAATATGATGAACACCGCCGTGCGCGGCGCGCTGAAAGGGAGCAAAATCTGATGCCGAAGCTCACCTGGGATCAACGCGAGAACATCGCCATCGCGCTCTACGAAAAGTTTCCGGACGTGGACCCCACGCACATCCGCTTCACCGATCTGCATAAGTGGATCACCGAGCTAGAAGATTTCTCGGACGACCCGAAAGCGTCAAACGAAGCCAAGCTCGAAGCGATCCAGATGGCGTGGCTGGAAGAGTATCAGGACAATCAGGAGGTCAGTTAGCAGAGAGGCTTTGATTTGGGGAACTGATACAGTAATCCTCAGAGGCTATGAAGAAACGTCAATGGGCCACTGTGGGTGGCACAGCTATTTTGGGATGTCTGCTACTTACTTCAAACCGGACTCCTTGGCGGATCGACAGAGGGCAGTGTGCTATCCTTCTGCTGATACTGGCAGCCATGTTCGAGAGATGGTTGCATCGCAAGGCGCAAGGCCCCTCTGCTCGGTAACACCCCAGAACCACTCAGCTAGAGTTGCAGCCGTCATACCTAAGTCGTGAAATTCAGAGTTGTTCTCGAGTACGATCCCGTCATCCAAGCGTACTCGGCGGTCTGTCCTCAACTGCCGGGGTGTTCCTCTGCCGGCGAAACGGAGGCCCAAGCGCGCAGAAATATCGAAGAGGCGATTCGCCTTTACCTAACGCCTTAAAGACCATCACGACGACCGTTGGAGTCCCCGTGGACCCAGCCGCGGTTCGTTCAATAGAGAGGAGAACGATCGAGCCGCGGCTGAGTCCATTCCGTTAGGGAGCTCCCACACGGATTCCTAACGCACCTGAATCTGCCGGGCGATGTCGCCACGCGATTCAGGAACGAACCGAACGTCAACGGATTCGTTCTTAGCAAGATCCGATAATTTCACCGGAGCCTGGCCGCTGACAATATGCGTCGAGTGTTGAATCCGAAAGTCGAATGGAACGCCGCTCGAATCGCGAACTACGACCAGATCCTGTGCGGGATCCACCATGCTGATGGTGCCCTTCAATTCCTCCGGCGCCCAGCGCTGCTGAACTCCGGTGCGCTGGGTAGTGGCAGACTGATTCGCGGCCGGCTTCGTCGTGTTCGCCGCCCAAGCGAAAGAGGTGCACGCTAGAACCAACAATAATGTCCGCATTGCTCAACCTCCAATTCCAGAATACGCGCGAAGCGCTCGAACCTCTATCCAGTCGATACACGAATCGAGCACAGTTACTCGCGATGTAACGGGGACTTCGTCCAGTGCCTGGACCACTCCGGGGTTTCTCGAAACATCAACCCTGGGATTTGTCTCCACCCGAGCCTGTGGTAGACTAAAAAAGTCGCAGTTCAACCCTGGAAAAATCATGCCTAAGCTGAAGACACATAAGGGTGCGTCTAAACGGTTCAAAAAGACCGGGACAGGCAAGGTGGTCCGGCATCATTCGTTTGGCCGGCACATCCTGACCTCCAAGCCGCGCTCGCGCAAACGCAAGTTGAAACACGCCGTCGTGGCCGACGAGACCGATCAGGCTAAACTGCGGCGGATGCTTCCCTACTGAGCAGGTCCGCCTGCTCGCTAGAGGTTTCGCATCGAAACCACCCGAGTGGATCGGCGCCGCACGTGCCGTTGCCGCCGGATATATAACAAGGAGTGAAACGTGCCGAGAGTTAAACGAGGACCCAAACGCAGGGCGTATCGCCACAAGACGCTGGAGCGAGCGTCGGGATTTTTTCTAACCAAAAGCAAGCTGAACCGGGCCGCGCAGGAGGCCGTAGAGAAGGCGCAGAAATACGCATTCGTCGGACGCCGCCGCAAGAAGCGCGATTTTCGATCGCTGTGGATCGTGCGCATCGGCGCAGCCTGCCGTGCCGCCGACATCTCTTACAGCAAATTCATCAGCGGACTCAAGAAGTCCGGGGTCGAGCTGAACCGCAAAATTCTGGCGGACCTGGCCGCCAGCGATGAAACCGCGTTCGCCGCGCTAGTGGCGACCGCAAAAGCCGCTCACGCGCAATCCTAAAACAACACCATGAACGCCGTACAACCTGTCAGAGGAGAACTGGACTCGCTCGCGCATCTGGAGGATCGCATCACGCGCGCCGTGGAGCTGGTCAGCCAGCTGCGCGCGCAAAATGCGGAATTGCAGGAGCGCCTCACCGCCGCCGTCGCAGAGCGCGACGCAACGCAGGCCGAGTTGGTTGAGCTTCGCAGCGAGCGCAAAAACGTCCGCACGCGGATCGAGAAGCTGCTCGGGCAAATGGAACTGCTCAGCGCCACTTAGGCCGCACGCGGCGCGTTTTCTTGCGTCCCCGGGCAGTTGCAAGACCGGGCCATCGGTGCCATCCTAAAGCATGCCCAACACGGAAGCGGTCCGTGTGACCATTTTCAATCAAAGCTACTCGCTGGTGGCGAGCGAGGAGCCGGGACGCATCGAGCAATTGGCTCAAAAGGTGGACGACCTCATGTCCGACAT
>DATJOQ010000437.1:0-3979 GCA_035506935.1 Binataceae bacterium (SeqCode)
TTACCTGGCCATGGAGTACCTTGAAGGCGAAACCTTGCAAAAGCGCATCCAGCGCACCGGACGGCTTAGTGAGGAAGAGACGGTAGAGTACGGTTTGGCGATATCCGCGGCGCTCGAAGCGGCGCATCAGGCCGGAGTAACTCATCGGGATCTGAAACCGGATAACGTTATGCTTACGCGCGACGGTCCAAAGGTTTTCGATTTCGGCTTGGCGCATTTGGATGAGCGCGACAGTCCGCAGCGCACCACGCTGGACCACGCTTTGGCCGGTACGGTAGCCTACCTGGCTCCGGAGCAGATTGAGGGAGCCCCCGGTACTCCACAAAGCGACATCTTCGCGCTCGGTGTACTGCTCTACGAGGCTGTTTCCGGGGGAACTCTGTTTCAGCGCGCCAACCCTATCACGACGGCGCGGGCAATTTTAAACGAGCGGCCGGACTATCGCAGCGTGCCCGCGGCGCTTCGCCCTCTTCTGCGGCGCTGCCTGGAGAAGAGGAGCGGGCGGCGGTATCAATCTGCCGGCCAGGTGCATGCCGATCTGGAGCGGATCAAATCGGGACTCCCGCTCGTTCAGGATCGGGCCGCTATCAGGACCCTCGTGGGCGTTGGCGCTGCACTCCTGATTCTGGCGGCCGTGTCTTGGTTGTACGCGCGGGTTCCTGCCTCACGTTCCAAGGCCGCCCCATCTCCGGCTGCCGAGTTGTACCTGAAAGGCCGGTATTATTGGGATAAGCGCACACCTGAAGATCTACATAAAGCCGTCGGCTATTTCACGCAGTCCATCTCGGCCAATCCTCGTTACGCGAAAGCCTATGTCGGTCTGGCGGATTCCTACGGATTGCTGCGCGAATTTGCCGCCATGCCTAACAGTGAGGCTTGGCCTCTGGCATTGGCCGCCGCCCGAAAGGCCGTTGAATTGGACGACACTTCGGCCGAAGCCCACGCCTCGCTGGCGTTTGATCTGTTCTATGGATCATTCGACTTGAAGGGAGGTGAACGCGAGTTTAAACGTGCGGTGAAACTGAACCCGAATTACGCGGAAGCCCATCACTGGTATGCCACGGCTCTGATGTCGGTGGGCCGCCTGTCGGAGGCGTCCGATGAGATGGAGCGCGCCCGGGAACTTGATCCGTCGTCGCGATCGATTATGGCGGACCAAGGCTTAATGCTTTTTTATCGAGGCCTGGACAAGAAAGCGGTTGAACTCCTCCGGCAGATTGAAACAGCGGAACCGGCGTTTCTCTCGCCGCATCGCTATCTGGCGGACATCTATTTCGTATCCGACGACTGTCAAAGCTATTTGTCGGAGTCGCGAAAAGCGGCAGAATCATCCAAAAACCCCGTAGAACTCGCGATCGTTGCCGAAGCGGAGAAGGGCTTTGCTGTGGGCGGCGAGCAGGGCATGTTCGAGAGTCTCCTCAGGATTCAAGAGACGTCTGCAGGCCAAGGACGCTATCCCGCATTCCTGGTAGCCAAGACCTGCGCGCGCATGGGCAGAAGGAAAGACGCTCTGGACTATCTCGCGACCTCCTATAAACGACGTGAAGAGTATGTCGTGGCTCTCCCCGCCGATCCGGCGTTCTCGAGTCTACACGCTGAGCCGGCTTATCAGAACCTCCTCACCCAGCTCGGGATAGACACGCACAATCGACAAATTGCGCTTACGCCTGCAAATTAAAGAACGCGAGTTTCCGAGCAACCAGATTCGACCGAGCGGGAACCGCATGTCCACGAGCATTGCGTATTGGTCGCGAAAGTACCGCGGTTGCTAAGATCCTTTGTGCGAACGTGGGATTCGTTCGGTGCGATGATTGCAATCGGCACTGCGCGGAGGATCCGGTGAAAATTGAGGGTAAGAGTGGGACACAACAATCGCCTTTGCAAAGGAAGAGGCGAAGACACGGTTGGACCGGCGTGGATCAGGGGCCGTGAGCGCCGCGGTGTAGCGCTAGATAGAATGTAAAGATTCGAAAGCGGGCGATCGAGCTCTTATGAACGGCGAGGTTGAGGAACTTTTCCACGAGCTTGCGGATCTATCCGTCGAACAACGCGAACGTTATTTCCAACAGCGGCGCGTGCGGGACGATCTGCGATCCGAGGTCGAAGCCCTGCTCCATTTTGATACCACGCCGGACGATTCGTTAACCGAGCAAGTCGCCTCGTCCGCCGAGCAGCTTCTGGACGCAAACGCCGGTCTTGCGAACCTCCGCTGCGGACCCTATGAGCTTCTGCGTGTCCTCGGACAAGGCGGCATGGCCACCGTGTACCTGGCGCGCCGCGCCGACGGCGAAGTAGAGCAGTACGTGGCCGTGAAGCTCATTCGCTACGAACGAAGTGAAGCCAGTTTTCGCGCCCGCTTCTTGCGTGAGCGCCAGATCCTGGCGCTGCTCAACCATCCTGCCATCGCTCATCTGCTCGATGCCGGGCGCGCCAGCAACGGCCAGCCTTATCTGGCCATGGAGTATATCGATGGCAGCCCCATCGACGCTTACGCCTCGAAGCTCGATTTGCGTAGCAAGCTGGACCTTTTCCGCCAGGTGTGCGATGCCGTCTCTTACGCGCATCGCAACCTCGTAGTTCACCGCGACCTGAAGCCATCCAACATCCTGGTCGACGGCGATGGCCATCCCAAGTTGCTGGATTTCGGCATCGCCAAGCTCCTCGACTCGGCTCTCAGCCCGGAGCAAGACCGCACCACGACCATGTTTCAGCCGCTGACGCCCCAGTATGCCAGCCCCGAGCAGGTACGCGGCGAAACCATCACTACGACCACCGATGTTTATTCGCTCGGAGTCGTGCTCTACAAACTGCTGACCGGAAGGCTGCCGTACGAATTCCCTATTCTGACGCCCGCCGCCGTGGATCACACCATTTGCACTGTGGAACCCGCGCCGCCCGGCGTTTCACGCGATCTCGACAATATTATTCTCACCGCGCTTCGAAAGGAGCCGGCGCGCCGCTATCCGTCGGTGCAGCATTTCAGCGACGATATTCAGCGGACGCTGACGAATCGTCCAGTGTCGGCACGGCCCGATACCCTGGCGTACCGCGTGTCAAAATTCATCCGGCGCAATCATATCGCTTTGGCCGCCGCGGGCCTGGTGGTGATTGCGCTCGTTACCGGCTCGGCAATAGCCATTCGGCAAGCCCGCATTGCGCAGCAGCGCTTCGAAGACGTGCGAACGCTGGCCCATACCTTCGTATTCGACCTCCATGATGAGGTCGCGAAGCTGGAAGGTTCAACGAGAGTTCGCGAGATGATGGTGACCACCGGGCTCCAGTATCTGGACGATTTGGCAAAAAACTCGGGCGATGATCTCAAACTGCAAGCCGAGATCGCCAGCGGCTACATGAAAATTGGCGATGCTCAGGGCTATCCAACCAAGCCTAACCTGGGCCGCCCTGCCGACGCGGTTTCGAGCTATCGCAAAGCGGGTGAAATCTACAAGCGAATGGCCGCTGCCGATCCATCCTATTTGCCCGACCTGGCCGAGTACTACCGCAAATTCGCGGGACTGGTTCGCTTTACCAGCGGCGCGAAAGACGCGCGCGATCTGGCCGAAGCAGGTCTGGCGACGCTGGACCGCATCCGTGCTCAAGCAGCCGTCGATTCTCAATTCCGCCTGAAGTACGCCACCGCGTTCTGCACGTTGGGCGATATGGACGAAGACCTGGGGCGATACGAACTGGCGCTGCAGGAATTCTCCCGGTGCGGCGATCAGGCCCGTTCTGAGCTGAAGGCCGACGCCTCGCAGGAAGCCATGTCCACGCTGGGGCAGGCGGAGGAACGCATCGGCACGGCAGCAGCCGAAAACGGCATGCTGAACGCATCCAAGCGCGCCTTTGATGAGGATGAGTCCCTGCTTGCACGGTTGACCGCGCTCGAGCCGCACAATCCCGATCTGCACCGGCGTGAGGCCTTGCTCCATCAATTTCGTTCCGAGCTTTATTACGACGAGCGCTACCCGAATTTCGGCGA
>DATJOQ010000438.1:0-2490 GCA_035506935.1 Binataceae bacterium (SeqCode)
GCTGACGTCCGCGGACAGCGAGAAGCTCAGGCCTTTCGTACCGCCAGGACTGCTGGAAAAGATGATGTTCCCCGGGTTTCAAGCTCCGATCATCGAGAGCCGCAGCCATCGCCCGCGCGCCGATTTCATGGCCTGCACGGAAAAATATCAGGCACAGTCGCGGCTCGACGCTGACGGTATCCTGAGCAACAACGTATGCGGTCAGCCGTTCGCCAATTCCGCGATCAACGTCGGTGATCCGCTTTCAGGAATTAAAGCGCAGTGGAACTTCGATCAACGCTGGCAGAACTATGGCCATTTCGCATTGAACTTTCTTTTCATCTTCGACAAGTTCGGTGGCTCGCATGCGGGTGCGTCACCCACCGCCATCGAAGGACCGCCGCCTCAATGGATTTTGGGACTTACCTTTACCAGCCAGCTTCCCACCGACGTCAGCGCCGATTTTGCCGGCGGTGGCCACTTCGATCGGATACTCAGCAGCTTCTATCAGCGAACCTATTTGAACCATCTTCCTCAGCGCGAAGCCGAAGGCGGAACGCTTGACAACGTCGACTCCAAAAACTTTCGTTACAAGGAATTCGACGGGTTCTTTTCTCCCTTCGACGTGCGCGGCCAGGTGCTAATTTTCTACCGATACGCGGATCCCAAACGCGCCGACGACGCATGGGCCTACGATCCTAGAGAGCGCCGCGTGCGCCGAATCTCGGTAGAAGTAAAATCTGATTCGCTGGAGGGCAGCGACACCACGGCGGAGGACTTCAACACCTTCTCGGGCCGCGTGGTCCAATGGAACTGGCGTTTCCTTGGATGGAAGGACATGATCGCCATCACCGATTCCAAGTACGATTATCCGAAATACTTCGGACCGAACGGCGAGGTGCCCAACGACGTATGGTCATTGCGGCGTTTTGCGGTAGTCGAGCGAATTCCCAAAAACCCCAAGCATCCGTACAGCAGCGTGGTGATGTTTTGGGACGCGGAAACCTGGCATCCGTACCTGGGTATCGCGTTCGACCGCAACAAGCGGCTCTATAAGCTTTGGACCTTCCAGACCGCCTGGACCGAAGACGTGAAAGCGTACTCCGATATTAATCATGGAGTCGAAGCGCCGGTGTTGCATTCGATTGTCGTGACCGACTTTTCACTCAATCGCGCCACGCTTTTTCCCGCTTACGGCGCGGGCTACCCCAACGCGACTCCCGATCGAGTAAACCGGCTGTTCGACATCAGCAAACTCGAGGAGAGTCATCGCTAGGCGCGACCGCTGCTAAATAGTCTCTAACCAGACGTCCGGCACGGTAACGGCGCCGTGCCGGGCCAAAATTGCATCGATTTCTTTCATATCGGCGTCGGATATCGACCATCCCAGCGCGCCCAGGTTGTCGTCGACTTCGCCGGCATTGCGGCATCCAACCAGCGCAGTGCTGACTACCGCATTTGACAAGGTCCAGCGCAGCGCAAGTTGCGGCAGACTCTTGTTGTAGCGCTTCGCCATCGTTTTCAATTCTTCCACCGCGCGCAAGTTCTTGAGGAAATGATCTGGGCCGAACAGATGCTGGAACAGGTTCAGATTCATCAATTGCCCGCGTTTTGCCCGCCAATCGCCCTTGCCGAACGAGGTCTCCTCGTTAAAAGCGCCGGTCAGCATTCCATAGGCCAGCGATCCGTACGCCATGACCCCGATTTTGTTTTCGGCGCAGTAAGGGAAAATCTCGCTCTGCATACGCCGATCGAACATGTTCCAGCAATACTGCACCACGTCAACGCGGCGCACGGCCATGCAGGTTTTGATTTCATCGAGCTTGAAATTTGATAGCCCGGCGAAGCGAACCTTGCCCTGCTTCACCAGATCGTCGAGCGCGTGCATCGGCTCTTCGAAAGGGAGCGTGCGATCGGGCCAGTGAATCAGGTAGACGTCGACGTAGTCGGTTTCGAGCGCCTTGAGGCTCTTCTCGATCGACTCCATCACACGCGCACGTGAGCTGTCGCGATAGTTCGGCTTATCCGGATACCCGACTCCGACCTTGGTCGTGATCACCGCCTCTTTGCGCCGCGAGCCGAGCGCCTTCGCCAGCGATTTTTCCGACGCGCCCATGCCATACGCCTCGGCGGTATCGAAGCTGTTGATGCCGGCATCGAGCGCACGATTGATCGCCTTCATGAACTCGGCTTCTTCGATACTTCCGTAGCCGCCACCGATTTCCCAGCATCCGAAACCGATCGCAGAGATATTAATTCCGGTCTGACCGAATGCGCGGTACTCCATGAGTTGACGCTCCTTTATAAGGCATGCGACGAGTGAGATTTAAACCAGACCAGCGATTCCTGGCTAACGTCATCAATAAACGGCCGCGTTACCAAAGTCTTCTCGAAGCCAAACGAGCACCTTCGCTCAGGATTTTCAATTTTTCCCAAGCGACGTCCTCGCCGACCATCACGTATCCGGCAAAAGTGCTGAAGCCGCAATCGGTGCTCGCGATCACCCTCGAG
>DATJOQ010000439.1:0-9135 GCA_035506935.1 Binataceae bacterium (SeqCode)
GATTTGGCGGTTTCGCGAGCGCGGCGACGGATGTCTGATCATAAGCGCGTGGCTGGTGATGGCGATCACGTCGCTAACCAAGGGGTTGCTCGGCTTTGTCTTGCCGCTGCTGGTGATCGGTAGCTATGCGTCGCTGGCCGAGGGATGGAAAGAACTTTGGAGGCGGCTAGCCGGGCGCGATCGATTCATTGCTTGGCTCATTGAACAAAATCGATGGTTGTTCAATTGGAGTAGCATCCCGGCGGTCACGATTGCCGCCGTCGTTTACTATTTGCCGTTCGCGATCTCGCACTCCCGCATGCATTCGTCGGCGGGTATCACGATGGTGTTTCGCGAGAACGTGCAACGGTTCTTCCAGCCGTTTGATCATCGAGGACCGGTGTACCTTTATTTCGGCGCGATTTTCGCCCTGATGGCGCCGTGGTGCGTCTTCCTTCCCGCCGCGCTGGTTAAGGCTCACGCGAAGCACGATGCCCACAATAAGAATGACCGATTCGCGCTGATCTTTTTCTGGGCGACTTTCGTGTTCTTCACGCTTTCGGGTTCGCGGCGCAGCTATTACCTGCTTCCGATTCTGCCGGCCGCAGCGATGCTGGTGGCGCGGTTATTGGCCGAAACTCGCGGCGCGACGCCGAATCTCGCGCGCCGCCTGACGAATATCGGCTATACGGTTTTAATCGCGGCGGCGGTTTTTGGAGCCCTAATCCTGTTACCGCCGGGCGCACGCCCGGCAGCTTTGCGCAGCTATCCTTCCGCTCCCGCGCCAATCGCGTTCGCGCTCTTCTGGCTGCTCGCGATCGCGGGCGTGGCGTATACGCTGCGCGACTTCCGCCCCTTCACGATGGCGCTCTCAACCGCGCTGATCGCGTACCTGGCGTCATTCTATGTATTCGTGTTCGCGATGCCTGGGGTCGAGCGGTATCGCAGCGAACAGCCCTTCGCTCGAACCGTTCGTATTCGGCTCAACAACGACCTGACCGGGCTGGCGATGTATCGAATCTGGGGTCCTGGCCTGGTGTTTTATCTTTCCTCCGCGCGGCCGATCCCTGAGTTCGATCAGGCCAAAGCGCTGGAGGACTTCGCGCGACAGAATCAGATCCACTGGGTGATCGTTCGCGAGCGTGATCTTGCGAGTCTGCCCGCTGCCGGCCCCGTGGTGGCGACCGAAACCATCTTTCCCTGGGAACTAAACTCGCGCACGCGCAACAAATATCTGCTGATAAAGATCACGCCTCAAGCGATTCCCAACAATGACTCGCGACACTGACCGTGCTCGGGAACGTCGCGAGATCCTGAGGGTTAGAGCCTCATCGGCATCACCACGTACTTGTATCCGGTATCCGTCGGCGTGGTGATCGCACCCGGACTTACTTCGTCGCTCAGCCCCAAAATCACGTCGCTTTCGGCTGGAATCACGTTGAGCGCCTGCAGCAGATACGCCGAGTTAAATCCGACCGAGAATTCTTCACCTTTGAAATCGGCGTCTATGGTCTCGTTCGCTTCTCCCAGCTCCGGCGTGGTCGACGAAATCGTGATTCCTCCGTCCGCAAGCGTCAGCTTGACGCCATGGTAACGCTCGCTGGAGAAGATCGCCGCGCGCTTGATCGCCGCATGAAGCGAATCGCGGCTGACCTTCACCATATATTTGGATTCCTTGGGAACCACGCCGCGATAGTCGGGGAATTCGCCCTCGATCAGGCGCATCGAAAGCTCGGTCGGGCCTCGCTTGATCCATCCGAGCTGACTTTCGAGTGCGAGCTTCACCCCGGCTTCGCCGCCGGAATCGAGCAGCTTACGCAATTCGGCCAATCCTTTGCGCGGCAGGATAGCGCCGCCCTCCATCTTGAAGTCCTCAACCGCTCTCTCGATCATCGACAGGCGATGGCCGTCGGTGGCAACCATCCTGGCGGTTCCGGGATTTGGCGATTCAATATAGACGCCGCTTAAGTTGTATCGCGTCTCGTCGGGGCTGACGGAAAAAATCGTGCGGTCAATCATCGCCGCGAGCACGTCGGCAGCGATACCGAGCTCGGCCTTGAGCGGCTTGCGCGTTTGCGCGCCCTTGGCGGCCGCACCTTCGCCCTGTTTCGGCATCGCCGGAAAACTTCGCGGATCGAGACCCATCATTTTGAACTTCGCGCGGCCACACTTGAGCTCGACCCAATCCTTGTCGAGCGTGCGCAGCAAAACTTCGGCGGCTTCGGCTTCGCGCACGATTTCGAAAAGCTTTCGCGCGTTGAGCGTGGTGGTTCCGGGTTTGGTCGAGTTGCAGGCGATCGAGGTTCTGATACCGACCTCGAGATCGGTCGCGTCGAGCTGCAGGAGGCTATCCTTGGACTCAAGCAGAACATTGCCAAGAATCGGAACAGTGGTCCGCCGTTCAACGATTCCTTGTACCAGGGACAGTCCGTTCAGCAGAGAGGTGCGTTCGATCGCAAGTTCCATTTCTTTTTTAAGCCTTGGGTCCTACTACGATCTGGATCTCTTCTAGATCAATAAAAAGTAAGTAATACCAGTAGTGCCTGTTGATTTGTTGAGGATGCGTCTAACTCAATAGAATTACAGCGGAATCGTCGGTGGTAAAGTTGTTAGCCGATGGCCGCCATCGTGAGCCGTAAAACCATCGCCGCAACACGCCTGTTAGCAGTCCCAAGATTGCCACCAGCTTATCCACATAACGCTCAACAAATCACACGGTCCCGGGGCGAACGTTTTTCAGATCGCGCTCTATCTTTTCGATCGATTGGCGAAACGCTGAATCATTGCTGACCCGTCGCGCCACCAGGTTGTACGCGTGAATCACGGTTGAATGGTCGCGGCCGAATTGCTCGCCGATATTCGGGAAGGAGCTGTCGGTAAGCTTGCGGCAAAGATACATCGCAACCTGGCGGCAGAACGCGATGTGCTGCGTCCGCTTTTTCGACTTTAGGTCTGCCAGGCGTACATGGAGGCACCCGGACACCACCTTCTGAATGGTATCAATATCAAGCTTAACCTCCTCGTTGCGGATCAGGTCACGCAGTGCCTGACGCGCAAAATCGATCGTTATCGAACACTTGTTGAGCGAAGCGACCGCCGCCAGCCGTGTCAGGCATCCTTCGAGCTCGCGCACGTTTGAAGAAACGTTCTGCGCGACATAGAGCGCGACGTCCGCAGGCATATGAAGGTTTTCGAGCGCGGCCTTTTTCTGCACGATCGCAACGCGGGTCTCGAGGTCGGGCGGAGCGATATCGGCGATCAGCCCCGACTCGAAACGGTTTCGCAAACGCTCTTCGAGTCCCGGAATATCGCGTGGGACCTTGTCCGAGGTCAGTACAATCTGATGGCGATCGGCGTGCAGAGAATTAAAGGTGTGGAAGAACTCTTCCTGCGTCCGCTCGCGGTTTGCCAGGAACTGGACGTCATCCAGGATCAGCGCATCGACGCGGCGGAATCGCTCCTTGAATTCGCCCATGCGGTCGCGCCTGAGCGAACTTATCAGTTCGTTCATGAAGATCTCGGCCGGCATGAACAGGATCTTGGGTGGCTTTTCCGGGCTGGCGAGCAGATGATGCGCGATCGCGGTGACCAGATGCGTCTTGCCCAGGCCGACGCCGCCATAGATAAACAATGGGTTGTATTTCTCGCCTGGCTGATTAGCGACCGCTAGTGCCGCGGCGTGCGCGAACTGGTTGCCGGAGCCGACCACGAATTCGGCCAGGGTGTAGCGCGGATTGAGCTGCTGCCGTCGTTCCTTGATTTGCGATTCGCTGGCGGTTGAGCGGATCGGCGCGGGACGCGATGGCGCAGGAAGCTGCTTGCTCAAGCCATTGCCGTGACCGTTGCCATTGCCGTTGCCGTTGCGATGATTGAAGGTGAGATTCACCTCGAGTGTGTCGCCGGCTTCAGCTGACAAGGAATTGCGCAGCACGTCGATATAACGCTCGTGAACCCAATCGCGGAAAAATTTATTGGGAGCCTCCAGCACGGCGGTCTTTCCCTGGAGCCCGAGAAAATTCAGCGGACCGATCCAAGTTTCGTAACCGACTTGTCCCAAAGTCTCACGCAGCCTGCCCGAGGCCTTCTGCCATAACGCTTCCATTCAAACCCTCCTGAGGTTCCCCGCCCCCCGATCGTGGAGCCTCGGAATTAGAGCTCGAAATTATTAGAGTGAATTACGCACAAGCTTATCCACATCTGTGGATAAGGCATTTTTTCGTTGTTTTGAGCGGCCAATTCCCCCACAAGAACGGCCGATATTAACTCGCTTGAGCAGTGGATCGAACCGCAGCCCCCTTTGATCGCAGACGCAACAATCGGAGAGTCCTCAGTTGCCACCGCAGTCCCATGATACCGCTGCAACGTCTGCGCAAGACAGCGCGGCACAGCGGCTATAAGGTGATAAGCGCTTTTCATTTATGCGACAAGTTGATTACGGAAGTTTTTTACAAGCCAGCGAATTCATTGGAGAAAAATCTGGGCCAAAAAAAATCACGCGATCGACCCGCTGCGCGAATAAAATTTCGTGCAACTGCGGTGGCATGATCGGATCGCAAATTCCCTTCTGCCCCAATGAGTTGTGCGATCGCCACGATGCGATGTTGCGGATCAAAAAATTTCCGATTTGCGCTTTCTGGTGATTTGTGATCGAGCGGCAAAATTTGAAAAGATAGGCAGGCTCAAATTTGAGCCTTGGGACGATGGTAAGACAGAAATCCACAGTGCTGTTCGAAAGAGCGTTATACAAAATTCCGGGCGCGGTTAACTCTCCGGTGCGCGCCTGGAACGCAGTTGCTGATACGCCGTTGTTTATCGCTGAGGCAACTGGCGCCCATTTAATCGACTGCGACGGCAACCGTTTCATCGACTATGTCGGATCGTATGGACCGGCGATCCTCGGTCATGCTCATCCTGCGGTGGTATCAGCGATCGAGGAGCAGTCTCGCGCGGGTTTTGGTTACGGTGCTCCCACAGAACTTGAAGTTGCGCTTGCGGAATTGCTGAGCGCAGCGATTCCCGTCGCACAGAAAGTTCGACTGGTGAGCTCGGGCACGGAAGCCGGCATGACCGCGATTCGGCTCGCGCGTGCAGCGACCGGCCGCGAAAAGATAATCAAATTCGACGGTTGCTATCACGGCCACAGCGATAGCCTGCTGGTGCGCGCCGGGTCCGGCGGCATGACCTTGGGTATTCCAAACAGCGCCGGCGTGCCGGCTTCGCTCGCGGCGCTTACGCTGGTGGCGCCATACAATTCCCTCGAGGCGGTCGAGAATTATTTCAACGCGCACCGCGGCGAAATCGCTGCCGTTCTGGTCGAGCCGATCGCCGCCAACATGGGAGTGGTTAATCCGCTCCCGGGTTTTCTCAAGGAATTGAGCGCGCTCGCCCATCGCCACGGAGCGTTGACTATTTGCGACGAGGTAATAACTGGATTTCGCCTGCGCTTCGGTGCCGCTTACGAACTGTATAATTGTGAACCTGACTTGATCATGCTGGGCAAAATAATTGGCGGCGGCATGCCGATCGGTGCGGTCGCGGGACGCGCGGAGCTGATGGATCTGCTGGCGCCGTTGGGTCCGGTGTATCAGGCTGGCACACTTTCCGGTAATCCGATCTCGGTGCGCGCGGGTTTGGAAACGCTCTCGCAACTGCGGCGCGCGGGCACGTATGAGCGTCTGGAAGCGGCAGGTGCGAAATTGGAAGTCGGTTTTACCGATGCGCTCCGGCGCGGCCGGCGGATCGGATGCGTGAATCGCGCAGGCTCGCTGCTCACCTTGTTTTTGGGCGTTGATCGCGTTACCGACGCAGCGGAGGCTCGTGGCTCGGACGCCGATACCTTCGCCCGATTTTTCAAATCAATGCTGCAACGAGGTATCTACCTGCCGCCGTCACAGTTCGAGGCGATGTTCATTTCGCTGGCGCATAGTGACGACGATCTAGAAAAGACCATCGCGGCGGCGCGGGAAGCGCTGGCCGAACCGGCGGCTGGATAACTCAGCGATGGCGCTCGATTCCGGCAAGATGGTGCGTTATGGTGCGGTCGGCCTCGAATTTTCTTCGCCGATCGTGGCCGGAGCGATCGTCGGTCATTTTCTCGACCAATATTTCAAGACCGATCCCTGGCTTACGCTCGTTATGTTTCTGCTGGGCGTTGTGGCGGGGTTTTATCGTTTGATAACGACCTTGAGCGAGTTTCAGAAAGAGCAATGATCGAGGGCCACACGATACCGACGCTGGCGCAAATCCAGCGGGCGAACGCGATCCTGCTCGTCGCTGCGTCGATGCTGCTGTTGTTGCTGATTTCACCGGCTGCATCGTTGAGTTGTCTCCTCGGCGGCGCTTTCGTAATCATCAACCTGTTTGTGCTCGGATGGCTTGGACGTTTGCTTCTGGCAGCGGCTGCGGGCGGGGCTGGCGGGGGCTTGGCAGCGATTGCCCTGCCGCTCAAATTGTTGTTAGTTGCAGCCTTGGCTTATCTGCTGTTTGCCAAAGTGGGGATCGATGCTTTAGGTTTTGGGGTCGGCGTTTCGACGCAGTTGGCAGCGATAATGTTTGAAAGTTATCGCGCCTGGTTTCGCCGCCGCACGCGGTCTGATTTGGAGGGAACCGCTGTTTGACCAGGAACGTTAACTTTATCGAGCTCATCACTCACGGCAGGATTCCGGAAGTGCTGGTCGGAACCTGGGTCGTGATGGGTATCCTGTTAGTGTTTGCCTTTGCCGCTCGGCGCGCGCTCGAGCGAGCGGCCGATGCGATTCGTCCGGACGAAGGACTTTCCCTGCGCTCGCTGGCCGAAGTTCTGGTAGAGCAAATCGACAACTTCGTACACGGCGTGATGGCGACGCATGAGTATCGCAAACTGGTTCCGTTCTTAGGCAGTCTCTTCCTGTTTATCCTGGCAGCGAATTTCTTTGGTCTGATCCCGGGGATGGAGCCGCCGACGGCGAACTCTGATCTGACCTTCGCGCTGGGTACGGTGGCCTTCTGCTATTTCATTTATCAGGGGTTCGCTGCCAATGGCGTTGGCTACCTGCGAAACTTTCTTGGACCGCTGCTGCCGCTGGCGCCGCTGATGCTTCCGATCGAGCTGGCGGATCATTTATTTCGGCCGTTTTCGCTCGGAGTTCGTCTCTACGCGAACATGTTCGCCGACCATCACGTGCTGAGCATCTTCACCGGCTTGACCAAGCTGGTAGTGCCACTGGCGTTCTATGCGCTGGGCGCGATCGTGTGCGTGATCCAGGCACTGATCTTTATGGTGCTCACGATGAGTTACATCAAACTCGCACAGGCTCACGATCATTAAGGGGGATTGGATCGCTCACGATATTTAGCTGGTTTTAAAAACTCGACGATGTTGCCAGGCCAGGCTGATGGTGGTGGTAGAGGAGGAGAGGTTGAGCTGGAAGGCCGAAGCGGCGTTGCGAGAAAACCCAAGGAGGACGAGAGCATGATTCGAAAGTTGGGCATGGCGATCAGCGCGGCTGCGCTGATCCTGATGGTGTCGCCGATGATGGCGATGGCGCAGGAGGCTGCGGGTGGTGGCGGAAGCCCACTGCGCGCCGGCCTTATCGCATTGGCCGCGAACCTCGGTATCGGTATCGCTGCTTTTGGCAGCGCGATCGGCCAGGGCCGAATGGTGGCTTCGGCGATGGAATCAATCGGCCGTAATCCCAACAGCGCCGGTCAGATCTTCACGCCGATGATTATCGGTTTGGCCTTCATTGAAGCTCTGACGCTGTACGCGCTGGTGATAGCGTTCTTTCTACAGGCCAAGATCTGAAGATTGAATCGAAGCGAAAGCGTAAGACGAAGCGGGACCGATTTGGTCCCGCTTTTCTTTCTGCCTTTTAAAAGACTTTTTGCTCAGGTTTATCCACAAGTGTGGGTAAGACGTATGCCGATTATTCGTTTCGCTTGGCGCCGGTAAGCACGTCGAACGGGGCGCGTTTGCGTTCGCGCTTGAGTAGCACATACATCGCGCCGCCACCGCCGTCGGCTGGACGTGCGGTGGTAAACGCCAGCACGTAGCCGCAAAGCGTGCCGTGCGACAGCCACTGCGCGGTGGCGTGCTTCAGTATCGGACGGCCGCCCGGCGAACCGAGCCCTTTTCCATGAACCACGAGAATCGTACGAAGGCCCTTGCGTGCGGATTCGAGCACAAAGCTGGTGAGCGTCTCCTTGGCTGCGCTCTGGATCATACCGTGGAGATCGACGTGCGCCTGAACCGGGAACTCACCGCGGCGCAGCCGCACGACCAGGCGCGGATCCAAATCGACCCTCATCCCCTCGACGTACTCTTCGGTCTCGGTAATATCGAACGGCGCGCGGCCGGAAACCAGGTCCGAGAGCCGGGCCAGTACCTCCGCGTCCTCGCTGACGATCGCACGGCCGATCGTGGGTTCAACCGGCATCCTCGACGGTCCGTGGGCGTCCAATTGCCGGACGCCATCCAGAGCTTGCCTTAACAAGGTCTCATCGTCCAACTCGGCGGGAGCGACCGCTTCGGGTACCATTTGCGCGACCGTTTTGCTCATCGGCACGCGAGGTTTTTCGGTTTGACGCTGGCGAAGGAGCTTTCCCAGGTCTTTGAACGGCGAAGCAAATATTGGCTTGGGCGCAGCTTCTCGCTCGTCTCGTCCGTTGTGCCGCGCCGGCGCTTTTCGCTTCTTGGCCATTTTGAGCGATTAGTTAAACAATACCGCATTTGCATCAGACCGGCGAATCGCGATGGATGAAGTAGACGTTGCTCGTCCACAAGTGCGAGCAGAAGGTACGATGGCGATGGAAGACTTGTTGGAGTGCGAGGCGAAGCTGGAAAGCTTCTGGCGGCGGGCGCTCCGATGCCGCGTCTGTCCGACCATCGCGCCGTATCGAAAATTTCCACGCGCCAGTCATGGAACGCCGCGCTATGGTCTGATGTTGATCGGCGAGGCACCGGGCCGGGTTTCGCTCGATAATGGCCGAGCGTTTTCAAACCCGCGTAATCTCACGATTCGCCGAGCGTTCTCTCAGGCCGTCGCACCGCGTGATTTTCAACTCGAGGAAATTTTCTATTTGACCGACGTAGTCAAATGCTGGCCCGCATCGACGAGCGGAGCTAATCGATCGCCCTCGCGACTCGAAACCATCACCTGCCTGGAGCGTCATCTAAGA